>NZ_JBZVFJ010000132.1:0-9899 GCF_058402725.1 Fundidesulfovibrio sp.
TGACGCAGCGCGCCGCGCGACCCTGGCGCGCGTGGACATCGCCCCGGAGACCGAAACGCTTTTCGGGTCCGGCGAGGCGGGCAACGCGCACCTGGCAGACGGCTGGCACGAGCCGCACCCGGGCGGCGTGTGGGCCGCCGGGCGGCTCTCCCGCCTCGTCTTCCGGGTGGACCCGCTGCCGGAGGGCGACGTGGAGGTGGAGTTCAGGGCGCGCTTCTTCGTGATGCCCGGGCGTCACGACGCCCAGGTGCTGGAGGCGGGCCTCGAAGGGGATGACGGCGGCAGACCGTCGCTGCGCCGCGAGTTCCGCGACGGCGCGGAGCAGTCCGTGATCCTGCGCGTGCCCCTCGCCCACCTGGAGCGCGGCAGGGGCCTCGCGGCCGTGCGCCTGGAGCATCACGCGCCCGCGCCCCTCAGCCTGACGGGGACAAGCGCCAGCGGACGGCTCATCTCCATGGAGCTTCGCTCCATGACCGTGCGCCCGGCGCGATGAAGTGAACCGCAGGGAGCGGACGCGTCCCTCTACGGATGGTTGAGATCCAGCTCCCGGGCGGCCTTGCCCGCGAAGCGGTAGGTGCCCCGTCCGGCGGCCTTGGCCTCGTACATGGCGGCGTCGGCGCGCTGGATGAGCGACTCGCCCGTGGCCCCGTCCCAGGGATAGAGGGCCAGGCCGATGCTGGCGCTCACCCTGGCCTGCGCGCCCTGCAAATCCACGGGCTGCCCCACGGCCTTGAGCATCTTGGAAGCCACGGCGGCCACGCCTTCGGGGGTCTTCACCTCGGGGAGCACCACGAGAAACTCGTCGCCGCCCATGCGGCCCACGGTGTCCGAACGGCGCAGAAGCCCCGCGATGCGCGCGGCCACCTGCTTGAGCAGCAGGTCCCCCGTGGAATGCCCCAGGTTGTCGTTGACCACCTTGAAGCCGTCCAGGTCCAGGAGCATCACGGCCAGCAGGCAGCCGCGCCGCTTGGCCTGGTTGAGACCCTGCTCCAGGCGGTCGGCCACGAGAAAACGGTTGGGCAGGCCGGTGAGGGCGTCGTGGTAGGCCATGCGCCGGATGGTCTCCTCGGCCAGGCGGCGCTCGGTGACGTCGCGCAGCATGATCACGTAGCCCGTGACGCCGCCCAGGGCGTCGCGGATGCCGCTCACCCGGGCGTCGAGGAAACGTTCGGAGCCGTTGGGGCTCACGGTGGCGCGGAAATGGTGGACCCCGCCCTTGCGCACCTGGGAGACGGCCTTGCGCATCCTGCCCTGGGGGACGCCCAGGCGTTTGTGGAAGTTCTCCACGTCCTGGCCGATGGCCTGGGTTTCGTCGAGCCCCAACAGGGTCAGTGCCGCCTGGTTCACGAAGGCGATGGTCTCGCCGTCGGTGGCGGCTATGCCCAGGTCCACGGAGGTGTTCAGGATGGTGTCCAGGTAGACGGTCTTCCGGGCGGCCTCGTCCACGGCCTGGCGCAGGAGGTGGTCCTTCTCGCGGATCACGTCCTTGAGCATCTCCACGTAGCGGGCCTCCATGCCCTTGACGATGTCGGACTGGGTGAGCATTCCGGCCAGGCGGCCTTCGGAATCCACCACGACAAGGCGTCGGATGCCGCGCTCGCCCATGAGGGCGGCGGCCTGGTGCACGGGGGTGTCGCGGTGGGCCGTGACCACGGGGGAGGACATCACGCGCTCCAGGGGGACGCCGGAGAGGTCCACGCCCTGGGCCAGGAAGCCCACCATGTCGCGCTCGGTGACGATGCCCGCCGGTTCGCCCTCGCGCAGGGCCAGCACGCAGCTGTAAGGCCCGCGCACCAGAAGCTCCAGTGCGGCGGACAGGCTTTCCCCGGCGTCCAGGGTGGCCACCTCGCGCACCATGATGGCCCCGATGCGCTTGACCTCCACGAAATATTCCACGCCCAGGTTGCGCACCATGTTGGTCTGCGTGACCATGCCCAGGGCGCGCCCGGCCGCGTCCACCACCACGAGGTGGCGGATGCCCTTTCCCAGGAGCATGGCAAAGGCCTCGGGGATGGGCATGTGCGCAGGCGCGGTGAGCACGGGGGAGCTCATCACCTCCCCGACCTTGCGCGTCAGAAGCCCCTTGCCGTGCCGGGCCATGGCCGCGACGACGCCGCGCTCGGTGAGGATGCCCACGGGGCGCCCCCTGCGCAGGACCACCACGGAGCTGATGCGGGCTTCGCGCATGCGCTCCAGGGCCACGCGCATGGTGGACCCGGCCGGAACCCCCAGCACGCCGGGAGTGAGGATGTCCTCCAGAGTGCTTTGCACGGTGTGCGCCTTTTCCTGCGGGATGGTCTGATTGCTCATGATGCGGGCACCTTGGTTGCTTTCCCTGCCACAGTTCGAAGTGATGGGCAACAAGACGGCCTTGCGAAAGGCGTTCCATCGTCCTTTTGCGGCAGCTTCCCGTCACCCTGCTCCTCCGGCCTTGCCTTTTCGGCCCGATTGGGCCAGGGGGAAACGTGAAACCGGCCGACGACCAACAACGCGCGAGCCATGCCATGAGCCAGAACACGCGAAAGCAGCACCCCCTGGAGTCCATCCGCAAGTTCTGCGTGGCCTGCATGGGCGGCTCCTACCTGATGGTGGCCCAGTGCCCCGAGACGGCCTGCCCCCTGCACGGACACCGCATGGGCAGCGTCGAGGAGGGCGTTTCGCGTCCGCCCGTACGCGCCGTGCGCCGCCAGTGCCTGGCCTGCTGCTGCGAAGACCGCGAACGCGTGCGCGCCTGCTCGGCCTCCCCCGCCTGCAAGCCCCCCTTCGAGCCCTGCCCCTTGTGGCGCTTCCGCCTGGGTTCGCGCCCGGAAATCTTCGAGCGCCGCAAGCGCAAGGCCAGGCGCACACTGCTGGTGCTGCCGGGCCTCTCCCTGGAGAAAAACCAGGAAAACCCGGCCACCTGACCCGCCGGACACGTCGTGGGCCTATTCTTCCCGCCTGGGCGGAGCGCCCTGTTGCGTTGCCCCGGCGTCCGGCTCAGGGTGCGAAGCCCGGCCCGCCGCATCCGGCTATTTTCCGAAAGAACGTGACAAGATGCCGATATCTCGGGAAGCGCCGGGCATTTTCTTCGCGCCGCATTGACGCGCCCTTCCCGATGGGGCATAGGCAGGGAAAGCCTGCCAGCCTCTGTCCGAATCCCAGGACGGCGCTCTCCTCCCCCCGCCGTCCGCTTTATCGGACGATCCCCGCCAATCCGGCGGACCGGACAGATTCATTCAGCCTAACCACTTGTTTTATTTGCCTTGGCTCAACGGGAAAGAGGTTTGGGTTTGTTTTCTTGCGAAGGAACGAAGCGGGCCTCCCGGAAACCCCGAGGCCATAAACACTCACAGGGTCCGGCCCCGGACGAGGCCTGGGGCGATTGGAGCAAAGATGCATCTTGACGCGCTGTTCAGCCCGAAGAACGTGGCCGTGATCGGCGCGTCCAGGACCCCGGGCAAGATCGGCCACACCATCCTCAAGAACATGATCGAGGCAGGCTATCCGGGCGAGCTCTACCCCGTGAACCCCAACGCCGAGAGCGTCCTGGGGCTTGCGGCCGTGAAGTCCGTGGAGGACCTGCCCACCCCGCTGGACCTGGCCGTGCTGGCCATCCCGCGCGACCAGGTGCCCGCCTCCCTGAAGGCCCTTGCCAGACACCATCTTCGTTGCGCCGTGGTGGTCTCGGCTGGCTACCGCGAGTCCGGCCGCGAGGGACTCAAGGTGGAGGGCGAGGTGGCCCGCATCTGCCGCGACCACGACATCGCCCTCATCGGCCCCAACTGTCTGGGCGTGCTCTCCACCACCGACGGCATCAACGCCTCCTTCGCGCCGGGCTTCCCCCGCAGGGGCAACATCGCCTTCTTCTCCCAGTCCGGCGCGCTGTGCGCCGCCATCCTGGACTGGGCCGTCGGGGAATCCATCGGCATCTCCAAGTTCGTGAGCCTGGGCAACAAGGCCGTGGTGGACGAAACCCACATGCTCTACGCCCTCTCCCAGGACCCGGAGACCAAGGTGGTGCTGGGCTATGTGGAGAACGTGGAGCACGGCGAGGCCTTCCTGCGCATGGCCCGCAAGATTTCACGCGACAAGCCCGTGATCATGCTCAAGGGCGGCTCCACCCCCGCCGGGGCCAAGGCCGCCTCGGCCCACACCGGGTCCATCACCGGCTCCGATCCGGCCTACGAGGCCGCCTTCCGCCAGACCGGCATCCTGCGCGCCCACACCGTCTCCGAAATGTTCGACCTGGCCCAGGCCTTTTCCTGCCAGCCGTTGCCTCAAGGACCGCGCCTCGCCGTGGTCACCAACGCCGGCGGCCCGGCCATCCTGGCCGCCGACGCCGTCGGCCGGTCGCTTCTGTCCATGGCGGCCCTCACGCCCCAGACCGTGGACACCCTGAAGGCGGACCTCCCAGCCGCCGCCAGCGTGTACAACCCCGTGGACATGATGGCCTCGGCCGAACCCGAGCGCCTGGAGCGCACCCTCTCCGTGGTCCTGGACGACCCCATGGCCGACTCCGTGCTGGTGCTGGTTGCCCCCACCGCCGTCACCGACCCCCGGGCCATGGCCCAGGCCGTGGTCCGGGCGGCCACCGGCTCCCACAAGCCCGTGCTCTGCTGCTTCATGGGCAAGGCCCTCATGGAGGACGGCGCGCGCCTGCTCAAGGAGTCGGGCTTCCCCTGCTACCCCTTCCCCGAGCAGGCCGTCACCTGCCTGGAGGCCATGTACCGCCACGGCGTGCGCCGTTCGCGCCCCTCGCCCGTGATGGCCAGCGTGGAGGGCCGCAAGGATCTCGTGCGCAAGGCCATCAAGGAAGCCCGCGCCCTGGGCATGACCGACATCCCCACCGAGGGCGCCCAGGCCGTGCTCAAGGCTTACGACCTCCCCGTGGCCCGCGCCCGCCTGGCGCGCACCTCCGACGAGGCCCTGGCCGCCGCCGCCAAGCTCGGCTACCCCGTGGTCTGCAAGGTGGCCTCGCCCCAGATCGCCCACAAGGCCGACGCCGGGGCCGTGGCCCTGAACGTGCGCACCCCCGAGGAGCTCAAGGCCGCCTTCCTGGAGATCACCGGCCACGTGAAGGTGCTCCGCCCCGACGCCCACGTCTCGGGGTGCATCATCCAGGAGCAGGCCCCCGCCGGGATGAAGGAAGTGGTCATGGGCTTCAAGCGCGACGACAACTTCGGACCGCTTTTGCACTTCGGCCTGGCCGGGGTCTACGTGGACGTGCTGGGCGACGTGTCCCACCGCCTGGCCCCCATCTCCATGGGCGACGCGCGCCAGCTGGTGCGCGAGATCGACGCCTACATGCTCCTCACGGGCGTGCGCGGCGAGCCCCCCGCCAACATCGAGGCCCTGGAGGACCTGGCCATCCGCCTCTCCCAGCTGGCCCTGGACTTCCCCGAAATCTACGAGGCCGATCTTAGCCCCGTCCTCGTGAACAACGAGCGCGCCGTCATCGCGGACGCACGCCTCATGCTGCTGCCGCGCTAGGCAAGGAGAGCGACCGCCATGCCAGGACTCTACATCGGCTCCACCGCGCCCTACTCGGGCAAGAACACCCTCTGCCTGGGCCTGGGGCTCACCCTGCGCAGGGAGGGCCACTCCGTGGGCTACTTCAAGCCCGTGGGCGCGCAGGCCGCCAAGATCGGCGACGCCTGGGGCGACCTGGACGCCAGGGCCGTCTGCCTGGCCCTGGACCTGGACACCGCCCCCGAGCTGGCCACCCCCGTGCTCGTCACCCAGGACTTCATGCACAAGGCCTTCTCCCAGGCCCCCTGCCAGGACAGGACCAAGGCCATCGCCACAGCCTACAAGAAGGTCTCCTCCGGCAAGGACGTCACCCTGGTGGGCGGCTCCGGGGGCTTCCTCACCTCCGGGCTCTACGCCTGCCTGGACGGCCCCACCGTGGCCCAGGCCCTGGACCTGCCCGTGCTCATCGTGGACCGCTGCGCCTTCGAGCTCAATTACGACATCCTGCTCTCCATCAAGGAGCGCCTGGGCGACAGGATGATCGGGTGCGTGCTCTCCGACGTGCCCGGGCACTACATGGAGGAGGTGAGCTCCGTGCTGGCCCCGTTCCTGGCCAGGCGCGGCGTGAAAGTGCTGGGCGTCATCCCCCACGACAGGCTGCTCAACTCCGTCACGGTGGAGTCCCTGGCCCAGCGCCTGGGGGCCACCATCATCTCCGGCGCGGCCAAGGCCCAGGACTCGGCCGAGAGCTTCATCATCGGGGCCATGCAGGTGGAGAACTTCCTCACCCATTTCCGAAAGCACCCCAAGGCGGCGGTGATCCTGGGCGGCGACCGCTCGGACCTCCAGCTGGTGGCCATCGAGGGACGCCCCGCCTGCCTGATCCTCACCGGCAACCTCTACCCCAACGACATCATCCTGGCGCGCGCCGAACACGCGGAAGTGCCCATCATGGTCGTTCGGGACGACACCTATTCCGTGGCGAAACGCATGGAGTCGCTCATCGCCAGGCACAAGCTGCGCGACCCCGGCAAATTCCAACAGGCATCCCAGCTGGTGGCGGCCCACGTGGACGTGGCCGCCGTCAAGAAGGGTCTCGGGCTCTAACCAACCCCATACGGACCAACGAAAGGAACCAAGGCAATGGCAAAGAAACTGATCAAGACCGTCGACGGCAACACCGCCACCTCCTGGGTGGCCTACGCCCTCTCCGAATGCGCCGCCATCTACCCCATCACGCCCTCCTCCAACATGGGCGAGATGGTTGACGAGTGGGCCTCCCAGGGCATGAAGAACATCTACGGCCAGACCGTGAAGGTCCGCGAGCTCCAGAGCGAGGCCGGCGCGGCCGGCGCGGTGCACGGCTGCCTGGCCGCCGGCGCCCTCACGAGCACCTACACCGCCTCCCAGGGCCTGCTGCTCATGATCCCCAACATGTACAAGATCGCCGGCGAACTCTTGCCCGGCGTCTTCCACGTGTCGGCGCGCGCCGTGGCCGCCCACGCCCTCTCCATCTTCGGCGACCATCAGGACGTGATGGCCTGCCGCCAGACCGGCTTCGCCATGCTGGCCGGCTGCTCCGTCCAGGAAGCCCACGACATGGCCCTGGTGGCCCACCTCTCGGCCATCGAGTCCAGCGTGCCCTTCCTGCACTTCTTCGACGGCTTCCGCACCTCCCACGAGGTCCAGAAGATCGAAGTGCTCGACTTCTCCGAGATCGTCGGCATGGTGAACCAGGAGAAGGTGGCCGAGTTCCGCGCCCGCTCCATGAACCCCGAGCACCCCCAGATCCGAGGCACCGCCCAGAACCCCGACATCTACTTCCAGGGCCGCGAAGCCGCCAACAAGTACTACGACGCCGTGCCCGGCATCGTGAAGGACGTGATGGCCAAGGTCTCCGCCGCCACCGGCCGCCCCTACAACCTCTTCGACTACTACGGCTCCCCCAACGCCACCCGCGTGATCGTGGCCATGGGCTCCTCCTGCGAGACCATCAAGGAAGTCATCGACCACATGAAGGGCGAGAAGGTCGGCCTCGTCACCGTGCGCCTCTACCGCCCCTGGTTCGCCGAAGCCTTCCTGGCCGCCCTGCCCAAGACCGCCAAGAAGATCACCGTGCTCGACCGCACCAAGGAAGCCGGCTCCCTCTACGAGCCCCTCTACCTGGACGTGGCCACCACCCTGCGCGACGCCAAGATCGACGCCCAGCTCCTGGGCGGCCGCTACGGCCTGGGCTCCAAGGAGTTCACCCCCGCCATGGTCAAGGCCGTGTTCGACAACATGAACGCCGCCAAGAAGAACCACTTCACCGTGGGCATCAACGACGACGTCACCGGCGCCTCCCTCGACGTTCCCGCCTTCGCCGACACCACCCCCGCAGGCACCGTGCAGTGCAAGTTCTGGGGCCTGGGCGCCGACGGCACCGTGGGCGCGAACAAGGAAGCCATCAAGATCATCGGCGACAACACCGACATGTACGCCCAGGGCTACTTCGCCTACGACTCCAAGAAGTCGGGCGGCATCACCGTGTCGCACCTGCGCTTCGGCAACGAGCCCATCCGCTCCACCTACCTGGTGAACGCCGCCGACTACGTGGCCTGCCACAAGGCCAACTACGTCCAGCTCTACGACGTGCTGGAAGGCATCAAGGACGGCGGCGCCTTCGTGCTCAACTCCCCCTGGACCCTGGAGGAGATGGAGAAGGAGCTGCCCGGCGACATGAAGGCCGCCATCGCCAACAAGAAGCTCAAGTTCTACAACATCGACGCCGTGAAGATCGCCCAGGGCGTGGGCCTCGGCGGGCGCATCAACATGATCATGCAGACCGCCTTCTTCAAGCTGGCGGGCGTGCTGCCCTTCGAGAAGGCCGTGGAGCTGCTCAAGAAGTCCATCCACAAGGCCTACGGCCGCAAGGGCGAGAAGATCGTCAACATGAACATCGCCGCCGTGGACCAGGCCGCCGCCGCCCTGGTCGAGGTGCAGTACCCCGCCTCCTGGGCCACCGCCTCCGGCCAGATCGCCGGCTGCTGCTCCAAGCTGCCCGACTACGTGGCCAAGATCGCCAAGCCGGTGCTGGCCCAGAAGGGCGACGCCCTGCCCGTCTCCCTGTTCGACCCCTCGGGCCTCATGCCGCTTTCCACCTCGCAGTACGAGAAGCGCGCCGTGGCCATCAACGTGCCCGAGTGGATCAAGGAAAACTGCATCCAGTGCAACCAGTGCGCCTTCGTCTGCCCCCACTCCGCCATCGTGGCCGTGCTGGCCGACGACGCCGAGAAGGCCAAGGCCCCTGCCTCCTTCGAGACCCTTCCCGCCCAGGGCAAGGAACTCAAGGGCATGCACTTCCGCATCCAGATCAACACCCAGGACTGCCTCGGCTGCGGCAACTGCGCCGACATCTGCCCCTCCAAGACCAAGGCCCTGGCCATGAAGCCCATCGAGACCCAGCTCGATCCCCAGGTCGCCAACTTCCAGTTCGCCGACACCGTGGCCTGGAAGGAAGGCCTGCTCAAGCGCGACTCCGTGAAGGGCTCCCAGTTCTACAAGCCCATGATGGAGTTCTCCGGCGCCTGCTCCGGCTGCGGCGAAACCCCCTATGTGCGCGTGCTCACCCAGATGTTCGGCGAGCGCATGATCATCGCCAACGCCACCGGCTGCTCCTCCATCTGGGGCGCCTCGGCTCCCACCACGCCCTACTGCGTGAACTCCAAGGGACACGGCCCTGCCTGGGGCAACTCCCTGTTTGAAGACTGCGCCGAGTTCGGCTTCGGCATGGGCTTCGCCGTGGCCCAGCGCCGCGAGACGCTCAAGGCCAAGGTCGAGGCCGCCATGGCCGAGGCCACCGGAGAACTCAAGGACGCCATGGCCGCCTGGCTCGAAGGCTTCCTCGACGCCGCCAAGTCCGCCGCCGCCGGCGACAAGATGAAGGCCCTGCTGGCCGGCATGTCCGCCAAGTCCGACGCCCTCAAGGCCATCGAAGCCGACGCCGACCTCTTCACCAAGAAGTCCATCTGGTGCTTCGGCGGCGACGGCTGGGCCTACGACATCGGCTTCGGCGGCCTGGACCACGTGATCGCCTCCGGCGAAGACGTGAACATCCTGGTCATGGACACCGAAGTGTACTCCAACACCGGCGGCCAGTCCTCCAAGGCCACGCCCACCGGGGCCATCGCCAAGTTCGCCGCCGCCGGCAAGCGCACCCGCAAGAAGGACCTCGCCCGCATCGCCATGACCTACGGCAACGTCTACGTGGCCGCCGTGTCCATGGGCTACAACAAGCAGCAGCTGATGAAGGCCTTCGCCGAGGCCGAGGCCTACCCCGGCCCCTCCATCGTCATCGCCTACGCGCCCTGCATCAACCAGGGCCTCAAGCGCGGCATGGGCAAGACCCAGGAGCAGGCCAAGCTGGCCACCGCTTCCGGCTACTGGCCCCTGTTCCGCTACAACCCGCTGCT
>NZ_JBZVFJ010000133.1:0-9429 GCF_058402725.1 Fundidesulfovibrio sp.
GCCCGCGCGCTCACGTGAGCCCCTGGCGCGGCCGCGCCCTATTTGCCCCCGATGAGTTCTTCGCGGGCACCGAGATCCCCATCTCCGTGCCCGTCACCGCGCTGGACTCCACATGGATGGAGGTGTCGATGTTGCGGGCCTGGTCGATGAGGGGCGACACCTGGAGCGTCATGCCCACCTTCTTGTATTCCACGCTCATGGTGCCCAGGCTCTGGGCCACGGAGATGGGGATCTCGGTGCCCGCGAAGAACTTGGCCTGTCCGCCCTGCTTGGTGATGACGGCCTGGTTCATGAGCGAGCGGCCGCGCCCCTCGTCCTGGAGGCGGCGCATCTTGGGGAAGAGGTCCGTGATGGTGCCCGAGAGCGAGGAGAACCAGCCCTTGTCGGTGGTCTGGGAGCCCGAGGCCTCGGAGCTGGAGCCCAGGGGGTTCCAGTGGATGCCCAGGTCGCGCAGGGCCGACTTGGAGACCTCCATGATGTTCATGGTCACCTCGATCATGCGCGGCTGGGTGTACACCTGGGGCGCGTCGCTGGAGACCCTGAGCGCGTTGACCACGTTCTTGCCGTAGATGAGGGCGATCTTCTGGGCGCGCTCGCTCTCCTCGGTGGTGGTCACGAGGCCGTCGAGCACGAAGGAATCCTTGACGGCCCGGACCTTCACGCCTGGGCGGTCGATCTCCTTGGTGATCTGCTCGCTGACGATGCGCTTCATCACGGGGCTCAGGCCCGCCTGGTTGATCACCTCGGGCATGCCCGCCAGGAGCTTGTTCACGCGGTCGTAATGGTCGGAGCTGAACACCTCGCCCTCCACCACGATGCGCGGCCCCAGCTGGCGCACGCGCAGGCCCTCGTAGCCCGAGAGCATGTCCTTGAGGGCGGCCATGCTCTCGGCCGTGGCCCCGGAGAAGACCCGCACCGAATACTCCTTGCGCTCGCCCGAAGCGCCCAGCACCAGGATGTTGGTGAGCCCGGGCTTCCTGGCGTTCACCAGCATCTCCCGGTCGCCGGTGCGGGCAACGCCCAGCACCTCGGGATCGCCCACGGCCACCTTGTCCACGGCGAAGTCCAGGCGCAGCACGGTGCTCTGGCCGTTGACGATCTCCAGGGAGGTCACGTCCTGCACCTGGGGTTTGGGCTGGCTCGCCTCCGGGGGCTGCGCCTGGCCCTGGCCCGGCGGCGGAGCCTGGGCCGACGCCTGGGAGGCCAGGCAGGCGAGGAGGGCGAAAACGACGGACCCGATGCGAAGCCGCGCGAGCAAAACGTGTTTCATGACCCGTATTCCCTTCTGGTGGAGGTTTGGGTTCGTAGCGCTACTGGAGCTGGAATTCCTCGGCGCCCCGGTACTCGGTCCAGGCCGGCCGGCTGCGGGGCACCACGGCCTTGTCGGTGCCCAGCACCGTCTGGGCCGTGACGTTGGGCGGCTGGCCCGCCGCCTCGCCCTTCTGCCAGCTGCTGCGCAGGGCCACGCAGAGCGAGCCGATCTCCTGGGCCAGGGCCGCGCGCTGGGTTTCCTCCAGCGTGAGCGCCAGGGTGAGCGTGCGGATGCTCCCCCCGCCCTGGCCCTGCTGGGGCGCGGCCCCCACCACGCTGCCCTCGGCCTTCTGGCGCGCGGCGGCGCGCGGGGCCGTGCGGGCGCTGGAGTGCTGGTTCACCGCCAGCACCAGCACGTTCTGCAGGAGCACCCGCGTGATGGTGCCCTCGGCCACGGCGCGCCCCTGCTGCACCGAGCCCGTGTTGGCCGTGACGAGCACGTCCACCTGGTCGCCCGGGGCGATGAGTCCGGCCACGGCCGACACGTCGTTCACCGCCAGGCTGAAGGCCCGCTTGTCCGGGGGCACGCGCCGGGCCACGCTCTCCTCGCGGGGGGCGCGCAGCATGGAATCGAGCACCTGGGTGCCCTTGAGCACGGGCACGTCGGCCACGCGGTCCAGGGCCTCGGAGGCTTCGCGCAGGGCCCCGGGCTGGAGGTACTGCTTGGGCAGCTCCACGGTTTCCAGCATGGAGTCGTCCAGCACCTGGCCCTCGGGGATGTCCTTGGCGGCCACCAGGACCTTCACGGGGGTGGCCAGGGCCAGAAGCTCCTTCTCCTTCTTGTGCACGTAGGAGAACACCAGCATCAGCGCGAAGAGCGCCGTTCCCAGGGAGATGAGGATCAGTTTGGATCGCGTCATGGCCTACTCTTTGATGGTTCGGTCGGACTTGCCGTGCCTGGCGAACTTGTTCCTGAGCACCCCCGCGTAGGAACCCGCGTAGCCCGAAAGCTCCAGGGGCACGCGCACGGGGTTGGCGTCGAGCTTTTCCGCGATGACTCCGGAAACCTCCATGATCGCGGTGCGGCGCACCTCCACCTCCTTGAAGGAGCCGTACTCGGCCAGGGCGGAGCGTTCGCGCCACTGGGCGCGCAGGTCTTCCAGGGTGCGGGTCATGGTTTCGTAGAGGGCCTGGCCGTAAAGCAGGAACATGAGCACGAAGGAGAGGAAGAAGAGCATGAAGGCGGCCTCGATCATGGCCGCTCCCTCCTCCCGGTACGGGTCCCGGCGCGCGGCGGCGCGACGCCCGGCTCCCGCGCGCGGACTGCGGCCCCCCGGCGCGCCGACCCCGCTCGCAACGGGTCCTCGCGGCCTGCGCATGCCTTGACGGACGCGCGGGCTCAATGGAGCACCTTCCCCAGGTTGTCGGCCTTGGGCTTGGGATTCAGGGCGTTCAGGCGCACCATGACGGCCCGGTAGAGGGGGACGCCCCACTCCACCTGACCCGTGGTCGGCATGGCCGCCGCGTAGGCCTTGAGCGTTTCCGTGCGCCCGAACACGGAAGGGGCCAGCACCAGGTCGTGGGGGGCGTGGGACAACTCGAAGGCCGAATAGGTCGTGGGCGAGGAGCGTTTCACGATCTTGTAGCGCACCGTGCCCATGCCCGGGGCCTGGCCCACGCTGTTCAGGGTGGCCGGCAGGGTTCCGTCGTGGCGGCCTTCGTAGCGCGCGTCCCCGGCCAGCATGTCCTGCCAGGCGGTGGCCTGGCGCATGCACGGGAAAGGGAAGCAGGGCACGGGCAGCCAGAAGAGGTAGACCACCGGCAGGCTCTCCCGGCGGTACTCCATGAGCTTGCCGGGGGACCCTTCCTTGCTCTTGGGGTTGAGCGAGCGCAGGGAGACGCCCTTGATCCCCTTGTCGTCCAGGTTGGTCTTCTTCACCCTCCTGGCCACGTCCAGGGCTTTCCTGGCGTAATCCTTGTTGGCGTCGTCCTGATAGCTGCGGATGTTGTCGAACACCTTCTGGTAGAAGCGCACGGTGCTCTGGCCGTCGGAGACGTCCTTGAAGGGCGTGGAGAAGGTCCTGGCCAGGATGGCCAGAAGCTTCGCAAGCTCCAACTCGGCCGAGAGGTTCAGGTCCGCGATCTCGTTGAGCCCGGCCGCCTGCACGGTGGCGGCCGAATAGGCGCAGGCGTCCGCCACGTTCTGGAGGCGGACCTTCTCGAACACCAGTTGCCCGATGTCCACCACCAGGAAGATCATGAGCACCAGCGTGGGCATCAGAAGAGCCGTCATCACCGTGATGGAGCCGCCCTGCCCGGCGGCCAGTTCTTTCACGGCGCGCGCTTCCATCAGCGCCCCTTGTTGTCCCCGAAGTGGGAGGGTTCGCGGTAGATCTTCACCGAGTGGGAGATGGCGAAGCCGTTCGTCTCGCCGAAGAGCTTGCCCACGTCCCGGGGCAGGTCCAGGCGCTTTTCGAGCTTCACCACGTCGGAGCGGCCCGAGGAACTGATGGAGAGCGTGTAGCCCTCGTCCACGGCCGAGGCGGCCCGCGCGGCCGCCCCGCCCACCGAGTGGGCGCGCGCCGCGACGGACGTGGCGTAGCGCAGGCGGCCGTGGGCCAGGAAGATCTCCGTGATCTGCACGTAGGCCACGAAGAGGAACAGGAGGAACATCAGGGCGAAGGCGAACTCCACCGTGGCCGCGCCGCGCTCCCCGGCCGGGTCTTCCGCTGTGCGCGCGCGCGCTCCCGGGGAGCGCGCGAAGCTGGCCACAAAGCCGCCCATGCTATTTCTTCTTGTCCAGCCCTGCGGTTTCCTTCACCTTCTTCACCACGTCCTGGAAGAACTCCTTCAGGGGGTCGAACATGTAGGTGGCCGCCGCGATGATGCCGATGACGATCACGGCGATGAGCAGCGTGTATTCCACCGTGGACGCGCCCTGCTCGTCCTTGAAGCGTTTCTTCACGTCGTGGATCACGTTGTGGGCGCGGCAATGCAGGAACGCAAGGATTTCCAGGGGTTTCGGCATGGTATCGAACTCCGTGGGTTGGCTGTCCTAGGGATACGGTTTCGCGATGAAGCTCATGAACTCCTTGAAGATCTCCACCGCCATTGGCCTGAAGATCCCGGACTCGACGCCCAGGAGGATGGCCGCCGCGAGGAGCATGCAGAAGGCGTATTCCACCGCCACGGCTCCGGCCTCCGGGCCGACGAACCCGGACCGGTGGCCCGGGAGCGGGACGGCGGAACGCGTGCGGCGCTCTCGCGCTGCGCGCCCCGGGAGGCGAGGGTTTCGAGTCGCCGGCGTCTGTCGCATGGCACGTCCTGCTTTTCCCCGTCTCGGCTGCGGACCTTCCCGCCCTCCGGAAAGGCCCATGTCCCTCCGGCCCCAGGCCTCTCCCGGAGCGACCATGCCGGGGACAGGATGAAGGATCGGATCCCGGCCTTCATGCCTGTCTTTAACAGCCCCCCCTGACATTTTCCTTACCACTGAACCTATTGCGCCAACCGGGACGCATTTCCGCATAGGATGTACTCTTTCAGCATGTTAGCATGGCGCATCGCCCGCGCCCCCTGCCCTGAAGCTCTTCCCGGCTCCCACCCGGCAGCCGCCCGGAAGCAAAAGAGCATTTGATCTTTCAGGCAGTTATCCGTATGCAGGACAAGCATCGGCACGCCACCGCGTGAGGAGTCCGGCTTGCAGGTCCGCGCCGACAAGTTTTACCCTCCCCAGGTCGACGCGCCCCGGTTCTTCTCCCGGGAACGGGTCGTCGAGGATATCTTGCGCCGCATCGGCACGCGCCGCCCCGACATCGTGGTGGAGGCCCAGGCCGGGCAGGGCAAATCCTCCATCATCCGCCAGATTCTCGACCGGCTCGACACGGACGCCGTCTGGTTCCAGGTGGACCCCGAAGACCGCGACCCCGCCGTGTTCCTGGCCTCCGTCCAGGCCTGCCTGGCGCGCAGCCTGCCCGCCTGCCCCGACACCGGGCCGGGCGGCCCGGGCAGCGGCGGCATGGCCTCCGCAGACCTGCCCCGGCGCATCGCCCCCCTGCTCCAGGCCCTCCAGAGCTGCCTCAACGGCGACATCTACCTGGTCTTCGACGACCTCCACCACCTGAGCGGCCACCCCACGAGCCTTTTCATCCTGGAATACCTGCTCGCCAACGCCCCGCCCCAACTGCACTTCGTCCTCTCCTCCCGCGAGCCCCTGCCCTTCCCCGGCGAAAACGGCCAGCCCGCCGGACGCAGCGCCGTGCACCTGGGCAACCGCGATCTGGCCCTTGGCCTGGACGAGACCGCCGACCTGCTCCACCACGTCTTCGAGCTCACCCCCTCCCAGGACGCCGTGCGCGGGATCGCCGCGCGCACCGACGGCTGGATCATGGGCACGCTGCTCCTGGGGCTGCGCATGGCCAAGGGCAAGAAGCTGCCGGGCGACAATCCGGAGGCCTCACCGGGCGGCGGCATCCGCGACTATTTCCGGCGCAAGGTCTTCGCCCCCCTGGAGCCCGCTTTGCGCCGCCCGCTCATGGCCCTCTCGCTCCTGGAGGAGATCCCCGCCGAACTGGCCGCCGCCGTGGCCCGGCGGCCCGGGGTGGCAAAGGAACTGGACGATCTGGCCCGACGCAACCTCTTCGTGCGCCGGCTGGACCCGCAAGGGTCCCTCTTCGGGCTCCACCACCTCTTCCGGGAATACCTGCGCGAAAAGGCCCGCGAGGAGCTGAGCCCCGAGGAGGCCCGGGACGTGCACCTCCAGGCCGGACGCCACTTCTCCGCCCAGGGCAACTCCCCCCAGGCCCTGCGGCACCTTCTGGCCGCCGGAGACCACGCCGCCATGGAGGACGTGCTGCGCCGCCAGGGCCTGGCCATGCTGGCGGCCAACCAGACCGCCACCCTCGCGGACATCCTGGGCGGGATGCCGCCCGGAGCGCTCGCCCGACACGGCTGGTGCGCCCTCTGCCTGGCCCTGGCCCACCTGGACTTCGCCCCGGCCCGGGCGCTCCCCCTGCTGGACGGCGCGCTCAGGGAGCTGCGCGCGCGCGGCGACGAACCGGGCGAGCTGGTCTGCCTGGCCCACGTCATCTCCATCCACATCACCACCACCGGCCACTACCGCGAGGGCGAGGAATACCTGGGCCGCGCCGAGGAGCTCTTCGAGCGCCACGCGCACTCCCTGGACCCCTCAACCTTCGTCCTGCTCTCGCGCAGCCTGGCCATGGGCCACTGCATCTTCCTGGCCGACTCCTACACGGCCACGCGCCACGCAGAACGCGCCCTGACCCTGGCCCGCTCGGAGGGACTGGTGAACTGCGAGGCGGCGCTCCTCCTGGTGCGGGGCTACATCGAGATCTTCGCGGGCCGCCTGAGCCTTTCCAGACCCTGGCTGGAGCGGGCGGCGGCCATGGTGCGCCGCCCGGAGGTGGGCACGTTCAACTGCCTGGCCATCCGGATGATGCTCGTCAACTTCCTGTTCCACGACGGGGATTTCGACAACTATTTCCGGCAGAAAGCCCTGCTCGTGGCCGATTACGGCGCGGACATGGTCTCGCAGTCCATCGCTGGGCCGTTCTGCCTGATCTGGGAGATGGACACGGCCATCACCAGGGGACAGGCCGAGGAGGCCCTCCACCTGTCCGCCCTGGCCGGACAGGCCCCGCTCAGCCCGCACCTGGCCAGCCAGGTCCTCCAGCTCCAGGGGGTGGCCCTGGCCCTGCAGGGACGCCTCGCCGCGGCCCTGGACGCGTCCGACGAGGCCACGCGCCTGCGCCGAAGGGCTGGGGGTCTCTACTTCGCCTCGCTCAACCACATCCTCACCGGCCTGACCCTGGGCCTCTGCGGACGCCACGCCGAGGCCCTGGCGCGCCTGGACCAGGGCGTCGTGGAGGCGCGCGCCATGCCCACGGCCTACCTGGAGTCCGGGGGGCTTCTGCACCGGAGCTTCGTCCGCCTGGAAACGGGCGACGAGGAGGGCGCTGCCGACGACGCGGCGGCCGCGCTCGGTCTCCTGCGCGCCAACGCCTACCGGCACTTCTGGGGCTGGACGCCCCGGGCGGCCAGGCGCGTGCTGGGCCTGGCCGTGCGCCGGGGCATCCACGCTGGCTACGCCCGCGCCCTGGCGGCCAGACAGCTCGACGAGGCGATCCTGGAGGACGGCTACACCCTGCCCCTGCTCAACTTCCAGACCCTGGGCGGCTTCGCCGTCCGGGCTTCGGGCAGGACCGTGCTGGAGGCCCAGGACCTCACGCCCGCCCAGCGGGAGCTGCTCTGCCTGCTTCTGGCCTCGCCGGAGCTGAGCATGTCCCAGGACGTGGCCCAACTGCACTTCTGGCCCGACAGTTCCCCGGGAGCGGCGCGGATCAAGTTCGACACCATGGTCTCGCGCCTGCGCAAGACCTTCGCGGGAGCGCTGCCGGGCTTGGACGTGCAGCGCTACCTCAACCGGGACAAGGGGATCGTCTGGCTGGAACACTGCCGGGTGGACGCCCTGGAGTTCCAGGAGGCCGTGGCGCAGGGCCTGGAGCACGCCAGGCTGCGGGAGCACTGGCAGTCCGGCAACGCCTTCGCCAGGGCCGAAGCCCTCTGGAAAGGCGACTTCGCGCCAGGCGTGACGGGGGAGGACCGCACCCGGGCCTTCCGGGACGCCCTGGGCAAGACCCTGACCCGCATGGCGCTGGTGTGGGGAGGGCAGCTGGCCGACGCGGGGCGCACGCGCCAGGCCCTGGAACTGGCGGAAAAGGCCCTGGCCTCCGACCCCCTGAGCGACGTGCTCTGGGGCCTGCTCTACCGCCTGCACGGCCGGGATTCGGCCCTCCAGGCGCGCCAGGCCCTCAACCGCTTCGTGAAGCTCCTGCGCGACGAAGGCTACCCCGAGGACGAGATCGCCCAGATGGCGGCGGCCATCGCCCGGCCCTGAGCGCGGGCCGCGCTCAGGGATCCACGCCGATCAGGAGCGCCTCCTTGGCCGAGAAGGCGGGATGGCGCCCGCCCCCTTTGGCGCCGGAGCGGTAGTCCACCTCCAGCAGGTAGGTTCCCGGCGCGGCGGCGGCGGGCACCAGGAAGAAGGCGTCCACGGCCGTGCGGCCCGGAGTGAGCGTGAAGTCCCGGGTCTGGTCCACGAACACCACGCGCCCCTTGAGCGTGAGCTTGCGGGTGAGCGTGCCCGTCTCGGGCGCGGCCTTGGGGGCGGGGCAGTAGGCGTAGACCAGGCGGTGGTGCACCTCGCCCCCTGGCTCCACGCGCTCGGGCTTGAGCGCGTTGGCCTCCAGCACGAGCAACGGCAGGGTCTGGGCGTCGCAGCCCAGTTCCCTGGAGAGGGCCTCGTGCTCCAGGAGCAGCTTGGGGCCTGGCTCTGGACGCGTCGGCGGGGGCGGCTCCACGGCGGGGGGCTTGCGCACGCACGCTGGCGCCAGGCACACGAGCAGGGCCAACAGGACCGCCTTCACCGGCACTACTTGATGATGCGCCATCCCGCGTCACCTCCCTGGGCTGGTTTCTTCGCGGCGGGCTTCTCCGGGACTGCGGCCTGGGCCTGCGTCTCGGCCACCTGGGCCGCCTGGACGTAGCCCGCCTGCCCCTGGGGCGTGGTCACGCGCACCCAGCCGTCCCGGGTCTCGAAGGCCGAAATCCGGGCGTTGATCTCCAACGTCGCCAGCGTCCTGGCCGTGGACTCCGGGGCCTCCCGCAGGCGCACCCCCCTGGACTGCACATAGACGGAGCGCGCGGTCTGGGCCTGCTCCCCGGACTTGCCGCCCTTCTCCGCGACGGGCGCGGGGGCCGCCTCGGGGGCGGGGACCTGGGCGGCCGGAGGCGAGGCCCCCGCCGGAACGGCCGACTTGTCCGTGCCCGGCGCGGCCGGGGCGACAGGGGCGGGCTGCCTGTCAGGGGCGGCCGCCGGAACAGATTCCGCGGCGGTCTGGCTCTCGGGCGCGGCCGGGGGCTGCCCGGAGGGTTCCTGAACCTGCCGCGCGGCGGGAGTCGCCCCGGGGGGCTGGGCCTCCGGAGCGGAAGCCTCCGGGCGCGCCGGGGAGTCCTTGACGGTGAGGGGCGTGGAGATGGGCTCCGGCCCCCTGGTTCCCGACAGCATGAGATACCCCCCCCCGCCCAACACCAGGGCCGCCACGGCCGCCACGGCCAACAGCACGGGGGACCCCTTGGGCCGTCCCGCCGCCTGTGGCC
>NZ_JBZVFJ010000134.1:0-9334 GCF_058402725.1 Fundidesulfovibrio sp.
GGCGCGTCCGGCCAGGGCCTGGGCGCCGGCCTGGGTCATGTGCACGCCGTCGCGGGCGCGCAGGGTGGCCCCGCCCTCCACGTCGTCCTTGGAGAAGACGAAGCTGCCGTCGGGGGCCGAAAAGAGCTGCCAGGTGTCCACGTAGTGGCAGTCGGGCAGGGAGGCCAGAGTCTTGCGCACCAGGGCGTTGATGTGGCGCAGGTCGCCCGAAAGCGCGCCGTCGGCCATGACGGGAGCGCCCATCCAGAAGATGACGGCCTGCGGGTTGTGCCGCCGGGCGATCGTCACCATGCGGCGTACGCGGGCGGCGTAGTCCCTGTCCCACTGGGGCGTGCCGTAGGTGATCTGGGAGCCGTCGGGCTGGCGCAGATGCTTGTTGTCGTTGGCGCCGATCATGATGGCCACCGCGTCGGGCCGGTAGCGGCGGGCCACGTCTTCCATGTGGCGGTCCCAGTCGAAGAAGTCGGGCCGGGCCAGCCCGGAGGAGACCTTGCCCAGGCGGACAAAGGCCAGCCCGGGCTTCTCCGCGAGGCTTTTCTCCAGCTCGGAGGCCAGGCTGATGGAGAGCGAATCGCCCACCACGGCCAGGCACTGGACGTGGCGCAGGGGCGCGCGGGGCGCGAAGAGGTCCTTGGGGGAGAGGTTGGGCCGTTCCAGCAGGGCGTACGCCTGGGACTTGCGGCCGGCCTTGGCGAGGGCGGAGCCTTCGCCGCCGATCCCCGCGCAGCCGCTCACGAAGAGGAGGGCCAGGGCGAGGAGGATTCTGCGGGTCGTGGTCGATGAACGCATAACTGCTCCGTTTGGCCCCAGAACGGGGTCGCCGTCAAGGGGCGGGAGCGCTCAGCGGACCTGTACGCCCTCGCGTCCGGCGGCCTGGGCCACCTCTTTCTGGCCCTTGGGCTTGAGGTCCACGTCCTCTCCGGCCTCCTTGAGGAAGGCCCGCACAATGATGTCGCCCCCGGCCGGGGCGAAGTGGATCTTGTCGCCCTCGCGCACGCGCACGCGCTGGCCGGCCGCATCGCGCAGGTGCTGGGCGTATTCGCCCTCGGGACCGGCCAGGAGGGTCCATGTGTCCAGGTAGTGGCCGTGGGCCGAGGCCTGGCAGGCCGCGCGCAGGATGGCGTTGAGGGCGCGGCTTTTGGCCGAGAGGTCCGGATCTCCCATGACGGGCATGCCGATCCAGTAGTGGCGCACGCCGCGCTCGTCCAGCAGGGCCAGCATCCGGGCCAGGCGCGCCTCGTAGACCTGGCGGCGCTTGTCGGACACGGCCGTGGGCTGGGAGGCGTCGGTCTCCAGGGAGAGGTACTTGGCGTCGTTGGCCCCCATCATGAAGACCACGAGCTTGGGGTCGTACTCGGCCAGGAACTGGCGGGTGGCCTGCTCCCAGTTGTAGTATTGGGGGTTCTGCAGGCCGCTGGCCACCTTGCCCTTGGCGATCATGGTCAGGCCGTCGAAGCCCTTGAGCACGCGCTCCATGCTCACGGCCAGGGCGACGGCCAGGGAGTCCCCGGCCACCAGCACGTTGAAGGGCGGAACGAGCTTGGGTTGGGCCGGTCGCTGCCCCTCGGCCTGGCGGACCGCACCGGGTTGGGCGGCGTGGGGGGGGGCCGGAGGGGCGGCCTCGCCGGGGCCTCCGGGCGCGAGGGCCGCCTCCGGAGCCGGGGCGGGTTCGCCCTCGGCGGTCCGGGCCTCGGGGTCCGGAGCGGCGGCGTGGGCCGGAGCCGGGAAGAGGGAGTCGTCCGCAGCCAGCAGGGCGCGGTCGCAACGGTAGGTGTTCTTGTAGGTGCCCTCGAAGAGCCCGGAGGTGGAGCAGTCCAGGGCCAGGCCCAGGCGCTCCAGGCCCAGGGCGCGGTGCACGTCCCCGCCCAGGCGCGCGGCGTCGGCCACTGCGGCTGGGGGCAAGCCCTCGAAGAGTCCGGAGAGCCAGGGGGCCACCCGGTCGAACTGCGCGAATAGCCCCACGGCCAGGGCCAGGGCGTATGTGCACACGATGCGTCCACCCTTCATGGGCGTTGGTCCTCGTCGGTTGGCGTCAGAAGGAGAAGTAAATGAACGGCAGCATGCCGTCGGGCCCCATGCGAACGATCAAGGCTCCCAGGAGGCCCAGGGCCGCCGCCTGCGCGGGCGCGGGCAGCATGGCCAGGGGCCTGGGGCAGGTGCGCAGCCAGTCCAGGCGCAGGGCCTGGTAGGCGATGACGCCCAGCGTCACCACTGCCAGGGTGGCCGTGGGTCCCTGGCCGGAGCCGTCCAGGGAGGCGATGCGTCCGAGCACGCGCGCGGCGGTGTCGAAATCCGGCGCGGCGAAGAACACCCAGGCCAGGGTGACGAAGGCGAAGGTGCCCGCCCAGCAGGCCGCATCGGCCAGACGCCGCCCGGCGGGCGTGCGCGGCGCGGGCAGCCTGCCCGAGAGGGCGTGGGTGGCCACGAGGCCCCCGCCGTGCAGCAGACCCCAGGCCAGGAAGTTGAGCCCCGCGCCGTGCCAGAGCCCGCCCAGGCCCATGGTGACCAGCAGGTTCAGGTTGCGCCGCGCCGGGGCGCAGCGGCTGCCGCCCAGGGGGATGTAGAGGTAGTCGCGCAGCCAGGTGGAGAGGCTCAGGTGCCAGCCCTGCCAGAACTCGCGGAGGTTGCGCGCCTTGTAGGGCTGGTTGAAGTTGTCGGGCGCGCGCAGCCCCAGGAGCCCGGCCAGGCCCTGGGCCAGGTCGGAGTAGCCGGAGAAGTCGCAGTAGATCTGGGCGCTGTAGGCCAGCACGCCCAGGAGCGCCCCCAGGCTGGAGAAGTGCTCGGGGCCGCTGAAAAGCTGGCGCGTGGCGTGCTCTGAGAGGTAGCTCGAGAGGGCCACCTTCTTGAAGAGACCCAGCACGATGAGCCAGAAGGCCTGGGAGGCGTCGGTCCAGGCGGGCGCGTCGGAGCGCAGCTGAGGGATGAAGTCCCTTGCGCGCAGGATGGGGCCCGAGAGCAGCGTGGGGAAAAAGGCCATGAACAGGAACACGTCCAGGGCGGAGCGCTGCGCCTCCTCGGGGCGGCGGTACACGTCCATGACGTAGCCCACGCCCTGGAAGGTGAAGAACGAGATGCCCACGGGCAGGGCCAGGGAGAGCTCCGGCAGAAGGCCCGTCAGCTCCGTGGCCAGGTTCCAGTATTTGAAGACGCACAGCTCGCCCAGCACCAGGGCCAGGTAGCCCGTGAGGATGCCCGTGCGCGCCCTGCCCTGCCAGGGACCGGCCAGGGCAAGGCCCGCCCACCACGTGAGAAGGCTCACGCCGACCAGCAGCGCGGCGAAGCCCGCGTGGAACCCGGCGTAGAAGACGTAGGACGCCGCGAGCAGGAGGAACCTGAACGCCCCGGGACGTGTCCGGACAGCCCAGGCCAGGGCCAGGACGGCCAGGAAGAAGACGGCGAACTCGACGCTAAGGAGTTGCATGGCGGCCGGTGGCGAAAGACATGATGCGATCCTGGCGGACGGGCTTGACGGAGCCCCTTGGCTGTTACACTCTCCGGGCGCCCGGACAAACCGGGCGGGACGCGACACGAACTGCTTCGGCAACGATTCCGGACTGTTGACCGGGCCGCTGGGAGGGTCGACACCGTGGAATCGCCGCGTGCGCCCATCATATCCCTCGCCCTGAAAAAGGCAACCGCCACGTGCCCTGCGCGTGACCCGGAGGTTACACCGTGGAAGAACTTTTGCGCGAACTTCTCGCCGTCAACAAAGAAATCCTCCAGGAAATCAGAATGATGCGCCAGGGCATCCCGCTGCAGAAAGAAACCGTCGCCGTGCAGGCGGAGCCCGCCCCCCGGCACGCCGAGCCGCCCCAGGCCAGCCGCTTCGAGGACCCCCAGGCCCCCGCCTTCGAAGAAGCCCAGCGCCCCAAGGGCGCGCCCCCGCGCCTGACTCCCAGCGATCTGGAGGACATCGGCAACTCGCTCCTGGACGGCCTCAAGAAACGCAACCGCGACAAGTCCAACGCCTTCAGCGAATTCGAGAAGCGCCACAAGAACTGGTAGTTTTTTCGTGGGCGCGGCCGCGCGCATTCCAGCCGGAGACGACGGGACGGCGAGACGCCGGAACCTCGGGAACGCCGTGCAGACGGACCGGGGGGAGGCGGCGCATTGCCGGGTCGACGGGGACGACGAGTCGACGAGTTGGCAGGAACGGCGGGACGGCGGGAACGGCGGGACGACGGGAACGACGGAAACGGCGGGGCGACGCGGCGGGCCGGATCAGTACGGCTGGCGCGCCACTCCGCGCACCATCTCCACGATCTCGGGGTCGGGCGTGAAGGGATTCTCCGCCATGGGCGGGATGGGCAGGGTGAGCCCCGCCGCGAAGGGCGTGGCCAGGAGCAGCTCGTCCACGGCGTGGGCCAGGAGCACCTCCAGCGAGAGCACGTCGGCGGCGTTGTAGGCCAGGAGCGTCTCCAGCACCCTCGGGTCCCCCGTGCGCTCCCACAGCCGCCACAGGAGCACGGCGCTCCAGCCGTCCACGCCGTCGAGCTCTCTGCGCGAGATGCCGTAGCGCTTCTCGCAGGCCTTGAGCCCCCCGGCCTGCCCCAGGCCGCGCAGCACGAAGCGCAGGTCCACGTGGGCGCGCGGGCAGCGCACGCCCAGCACCCGCTCCAGCACCGGCACGTCGAAGCACTTGCCGTTGAAGGTCACCAGCACCTTCACCCGGGAGAGGTCCCGCTCCAGGGCGTCCATGTCGCGGCCGTGCACGTAGCTGGTCAGGCGGCCCTGGTGCAGCAGGGCCACGGCCGTGACCACGGGCTCTCGCTCGCCGTCGGTTTCGATGTCCAGGTAGCCCGCGTGGGGCAGGAAATGGGGGAAAAGCCGCCAGGAGTTGGCTGTGCGCAGACGCGCGGCGAACCAGTCGGCGTCCTGGGCCTCCAGGGCCTCCCGGGAGCGGCGGACCCCCTCGCGCAGGATCTCCGCCTTGCCCGGGCTCACCGGGAGTTCGCCTCCCGAAAGCACGTCGTCCCAGGAGCGGACGCCCGCGTTCCAGAGCCCGGCCTCGCTCTTGGGGCCGACGCCGGGCAGGTGGCAGAAGGTGCGGCCCAGCATCGGCCAGGAACCCGGAGGCTAGGCCTTGGTCTTCTCGGACTGGCTCACGGTGGAGGCGGCCTGTCCCTGCTGGGACTCGATCTTGTCGGGGGTGATGTCCTTGTCGTTCATGGCGCTCTTGAATTCCTTGATGCTCTTGCCCAGGTCGCGCCCGAGGTTGCCCAGGCGGCCCGGCCCGAAGAGCAGCAGAACGATTGCCAAAACCACGATCCAGTGCCAAATCGAGAACGCGCCCATGTGCATCTCCTCGCGCCGAAGCGCCCTTGGTTTGCCGTGCGGGGAACCTAAGCTCCCCCCCGGCCTTTGGCAACCCCAAAACGTCACGGAGCCGAGCCCCCATGTGCGGACGTTTCGCCCTGGGCATCCCCCGCCGCCTCGTGCGCGAGCGCTTCCTGCTCCCGGAGATGCCCGAGGCTCCGGAGCGCTTCAACATCGCCCCGGGCCAGCTGGTGGAGGCCGTCACCGCCTCCCCTGCCGGGCGCGCCGCCGGGCTCTACCGCTGGGGGCTCGTGCCCTTCTGGGCCAGGGACGCCTCCATGGCCCACAAGCTCATCAACGCCCGCGCCGAGACCGCCGCCCTGAAGCCCGCCTTCCGGGCCGCCCTGCGCCACCGCCGCTGCCTGGTCCCGGCCCAGGGCTTCTACGAATGGAGCGGCCCGCCCGGGCGCAGGCAGCCCTGGTTCTTCACCCGCCCGGACGGGCAGCCCCTGGCCCTGGCCGGGCTCTGGGAACACTGCGAGCTGCCCGGCGGCGAACACCTGCTCACCCTGGCCCTGCTCACCTGCGCGGCCAACGCCCTCGTCGCCCCCGTGCACCACCGCATGCCCGCGCTCCTGGAGCCCTCAGACGACGCCATCTGGCTGGACCCAGCACTCCAGGACCCGCGAGACGTCGAACACATCCTGGCCCCGCGCGACTGGCCCGGCATGATCCGGCGGCGCGTGAGCCCCCGCGTCAACGCCGCATCCGCCGAGGGGCCGGACCTCCTCGCGCCCTGGGAGCCGGAGGGGTCGCTCCTTGACCCCTGAGCCCCCGCGCGACCGGGCGCGCTTCTGGACCGACCCGGACCTGGACGGGCTGGAATGCCTCCACGCTACCTACGTGGAGCACCGCTTCGCCACCCACGCCCACGAGGAGTTCGTCATCGGGGTGATCCAGTCCGGAGCCCAGGGCGTGCGCTACCGGGGCGGCAATCTGGTGATGCCCGAGCGCACCGCCTGCGTCATGAACCCCCAGGAGCCGCACACCGGCCACGCCGCCATGGAGCAGGGCTGGAGCTACCGCGTGGTCTACCCGCACCCCCGCGTGCTGGCCGCCGTGGCCTCCGACCTGGCCGGACGCCCCGTGGACGCCCCCTTTTTCCCCAGCCTCGTGCACCACGACGACGTGGTCACCCGACGCCTGCTGGCCCTGCACGCCGCCCTGGACTCCGGCTGCGCCACGCCCCTGGCCCGCCAGGCCCTGCTCGCCTCGGCCCTTGCCGCGCTCATCACCCGCCACGGCGCGCCGCGCGCCGCCGTGCGGCCCTTCGCTCCCCACCGTCCAGGAGTGGACCGCGCCCGCCAACTGCTCCACGCCTGCCCCGAACAGGCCGTGACCCTGGAGGAATTGGCCTCCGTGGCGGGGCTCAGCCCCTGGCACTTCGCGCGCTCCTTCACGGCCCAGGTGGGCATGCCGCCCCACGTCTACCAGCTCGCCCGGCGCATCGGCCAGGCAAAGCGCCTCCTGGCCGAGGGGGAGCCCATCGCCCAGGTGGCCGCCGCCACGGGCTTCGCGGACCAGAGCCACCTGACCAACCGCTTCAAGGCCGTGGTGGGCGTCACGCCTGGCGCGTTCCGGCAAAAGAGCAAGAACCTGCAAGACCGCGATCCCGTACCGAAGGCAGAATCCCCCTGAAACCGATCAGGAGGATTCGTCATGACCGCTCCGCTCTCTTTCGCGCGCGTTCCGTATGCCTGGCTGGCCGTGCTGGGCCTGCTCTGGGGGGCCAATTTCCCGCTCATGAAGGCCGCCCTGACCGCCCTGGAGCCCTCCCAGGCCGTCTGGCTGCGCCTGGCCTTCGGCGCGGCGGCCCTGGCCCCCTTCCTGGCCCCGGCCCTGGCCGCCGTGCGCCGGCGGCCCGCCCTCCTGGGGCACTCCTGCGTCATGGCCCTTTCGGCCAACGTGCTCACGTTCCACTGCTTCATGCAGGGCACGCGCCTGCTCGACGCGGGCACGGCCGGTGTGCTCTCGGGCTCGGTGCCGCTCCTCACCGCCCTGCTGGCCGCCGCAGCCCTGCCCCGGGAGCGCCTGACCCGCGCCGCCCTGGCCGGGCTTGGCGTCTCCTTCCTGGGGCTCGTCTGCGTGCTGGCCCCCTGGAACGGCACGCCGCGCGGCTCGCTTGCCGGGGCCGGCTTCATGCTGGCCGGGGCCTGCGGCTACGCCGTGGCCTTCGTGTACGCCCGGCGATTCCTCGTCCAGCCCGGCGTCACGGCCCTTTCCCTGGCCGCGCTCCAGATGCTTCTGGCCACGCTCTTCTATGCGCCGCTGGCCCGCTGGGAGGGCATGGCGCGCGTGGCGGATTCCTGGGAGCTGCTGGCCTGCGTGGCCGTGGGGTTGGGGGCCGTGGGCTCGGGCGCGGCCTATGTGGTCTACTACGGGCTGATCGGAGCCGTGGGCGCGGTGCGGGCCTCGGCCGTCTCCTACCTGCCCCCGGTGGCGGCGCTCCTCATGGGCTGGGCCTTCCTGGGCGAGACGCCGGGCCTCGCCCGGCTGGCCGGGGCCGCCCTGGTGCTGGGCGGCATCCGGACCCTGCGGAGGAACTAGAGGTCAGGGATTGGCGGGCAGATCCTTCAAAAAGGCCTCCACCACGGGCAGCATGCGCCGCACGATCTCCTCCACCCCGCGCGCGTTGGGGTGCAGGCCGTCGGGGAGGTTGAGCGTGGGGTCGCCCGCAACGCCCTCCAGGAAGAACGGATAGAACGCGAGCCCCTGCGCGCGGGCGAGATCCGCGAACACCGCCGCGAACTCGTCACCGTAGCGCTTCCCCATGCCCAGGAGCGCGCGCATGCCCGCCAGCAGCACCGGCACGCCCGCCTTGCGGCACTCCGCCAGGATGCGCTCCAGGTTGGCGCGCACCAGGGCCGGGTCGAACCCGCGCAGGCCGTCGTTGGCGCCAAGCTCCACGATCAGCGCGTCCGGCCGCGCGGCCAGCGCCGCGCCAACCCGGGCCACGCCGCCCGCCGTGGTGTCGCCCGAGACGCCGAAATTCACCACCTCCACGTCGTGGCCGCGCGCGCGCAGCTCCCGCTGCAACACCGCCGGGAACGACTCCGACGGGCCCAGCCCGAATCCCGCCGTCAGGCTGTCGCCCAGCGCCACCACGCGCAACGTCCGCGCCTGGACCGCTTCCGCCATGAGTCCCCCCAGGAACACCGCCAACACCAGGGCCACCCGGCCCAAAATCCCGTGCGCCACGTTGCCATCCCCGCGTCGCCCATGCCATGATGGACCCATGGACAACGACATGATCGTCCTCGAAGACGTGCACATGACCCTACAAAGCCAGGCAGGACCGGTCAACATCCTGCGCGGCGCGCGCCTGCGCGCCCGGACGGGCGAGCGCCTCGCCGTGGTTGGCCCCTCCGGCGCGGGCAAGACCACCCTGCTCATGCTCATGGCCGGGCTCGAACGCGCCACCTCCGGGCTGGTCCAGGTGGCCGGGCAGGACCTTACGCCCCTCGACGAAGACCAACTCGCCGCCTTCCGTCTGCGCAACGTGGGCATCGTCTTCCAGAGCTTCCACCTGGCCCCCTCCATGACCGCCCTGGAAAACGCCGCCCTGCCCCTGGAATTCGCCCGCGACCCCCAAGCCATGGACCGCGCCCGGCAGGCGTTGGCCCGCGTGGGACTCGTCAACCGCGCCGCGCACTACCCCGCCCAGCTCTCCGGCGGCGAACAGCAGCGCGTCGCCCTGGCACGCGCCCTGGCCGCCGGGCCACGCCTGATCCTGGCCGACGAACCCACAGGAAACCTCGACCACGCCACGGGGCTCAAGGTGGTCGACATGCTTTTCGACCTCGTGGGCCAATCCGGCGCGACCCTCGTGCTCGTCACCCACGACCAGGCTCTCGCAGCGCGCTGCGACCGCGTGGCCCGCATGGAGGACGGCGTCATCCAGGACCAGCCGTGACCCCCCTCTCCATCGACCCGCCCGCCGGCTCCCGGCGCTTCAACCCCACGCGCA
Organism: Fundidesulfovibrio sp.; assembly: GCF_058402725.1. Classification (NCBI taxonomy): domain Bacteria; kingdom Pseudomonadati; phylum Thermodesulfobacteriota; class Desulfovibrionia; order Desulfovibrionales; family Desulfovibrionaceae; genus Fundidesulfovibrio; species Fundidesulfovibrio sp. Next base: position 9,284 of record NZ_JBZVFJ010000134.1, read on the forward strand.
TCCTGCTCATGGCCGCCGTGGTCCTCTGCACGCTCTGGGCCTTCAACTGGC
>NZ_JBZVFJ010000135.1:0-9239 GCF_058402725.1 Fundidesulfovibrio sp.
GTGCCCCTCGAAGCCCACGACCCGGCCGTCGGCCATGCCGAACGTGGCGTGCCCGTAGCCCAGGACCTTGTTGGAGATGATCCCCGTTGTGAAGGTGTAGTCCGCGAAGAGGTCGCAGTTTTGGCTCCAGCAGTTGCGGCCCAGGTAGAAGCCGGTCTCGTCCCACTCGCCCCGGCCGTCGTCGCCGTAGAAGTTGACGCACGACTTGTACCCCTTGACGATCTCGTTGAGCTTGAACAGGCAGCGCTGGTCGGCGTTCATGGCCTCCAGTTCGCCCGCCACCAGCAGGCGCAGCGTCTTGACGTTGGGCGGGATGGCGATGGTCACGGCCTGCTGAATGCTTTCGACCGAGAGTTCGGAAAGAAGCTGCATACGTCCTCCATGGTTGGGGTTCCAGGGGAGCGCTCCCGGTCACGTCGGCCGGGAGCGGACAGGGACCGTCTGCTGAACTCGAATTCCGATCGTACAAGTCGGCATGCGCGAATCCGTGCGTGCCGCATGCGCTGCATTCGTATCGGATGTGCCGTTGCGATGTTTAGGGAATTGCGTGCAAACGTGCGATTATAAGAGGTGTTATTACATTTAGGCCGTTATGTTCTGGGTGTCGCCTGCATCACCGGTTCGGGGGCTCGAAGGGGAGGGAGGCGGGAGAAATCGCACGGTTTTTCCGGGCGGAATCCGGCGGGCAGGTGGATGCGGGGGCGGGGAAGGAGGGGAGGCGTCGGGCAGAAGCCGACTCCGTTCCAGGAGCCGGGGGTCACTCCGTGCGGGCCAGGGCCTCCACATCGCCTCGCTCGATGGCGTCAAGGCCCCGGGCGATGCGCCCGGCGGGCCAGTTCCACCAGGCCAGTTCCAGCAGGCGCTCCACCGTGGCCTCGTCGAAGCGGCGGCGGATCACCCGGGCGGGGTTGCCCCCCACGATGCAGTAGGGCTCCACGTCGCGCGTGACCACGCTGCCCGCGCCCACCACCGCGCCGTGCCCGATGCGCCGCCCGGGCAGGATCACGGAGCCGTAGCCGATCCAGACGTCGCAGCCCACCACGGTGTCGCGCGCGGGCGGGGCGTCCTGGGGCAGGGGGCGTCCCCAGCCGGGGAAGATGCCGAAGGGGTAGGTGGAGAGCCCGTCCATGGCGTGCACGCCCCCGTGCATCAGGAAGCGCACGCGGCTGGCGATGGCCGCGAAGGCCCCGATCAACAGCCGGTCCCCCAGGAAGTCGAAGTGGTAGAGCACGTTGTTGGTCTCGAAGTCCTCGGGGCGCTCGTCGGGCGCGCCGGTGCAGTCGAAGTAGGCGTAGTCGCCCACCTCGATGGTGGGCCGCGTCACCACGTTCCTGAGGTAGACCAGGGCGTGCGTGCCGGACACGGGGTGGACAAGGCCGGGGTCGGGGAATCCGGGGAGAACGTGGGGCATGGGTGATCCTTTCCTTTGGCAGGAGAGCCGGAAACCTCCGTTGGTCCCCTGACGCGCCAGCGCTCCGGAGCGCGGCAACTTTGACCTTCCAGGGGCCAAATGGAGGGAATTTTTTCCCTACGTGTTTTTCAACATGCTGAAAATATGATGTATTCATGCTTTGGCACGGAGTAAGCATACCTCTGGTAACAACAAGGAAAGTTGCCTTACCACAAGGAGGTAATGCCATGTCCCTGGTCATCAACCACAACCTCATGGCCATGAACGCCGCGAGGAACCTGTCGGACTCGTATTCGCAACTGGGCGTCTCCACCCGCCGGCTCTCGTCGGGCCTGCGCGTGGGAACGGCGGCCGACGACGCCGCCGGTCTGGCCATCCGCGAACTCATGCGCGCGGACATCAACTCCCTCAACCAGGGCGTGCGCAACGCCAACGACGCCATCTCGATGATTCAGACCGCCGACGGCGCACTGCAGGTCATCGACGAGAAGCTCATCCGCATGAAGGAGCTGGCGACCCAGGCGGCCACCGGCACCTACACCTCGGACCAGCGCCTGATCATCGACTCCGAATACCAGGCCATGGCTTCGGAAATCACCCGAATCGCCAACGCCACCGACTTCAACGGCATCTACCTGCTCAACGGCAACCTTTCGAGCAACACCCACGACGGCGCCGGCATGAGCCCCGTGGGCAAGATCAAGATCCACTTCGGCACCGGCAACTCCAGCGCCGAGGACTACTACTTCATCAACATCGGCAACTCCACCGCCTCGGCCTTCGGCCTGGGCCTGGGGGCCAATACGGCCGACAGCGCCGGGCGCAGCATCTCCACCCAGCAGCTTGCCCAGCAGGCCCTGGAGAAGATCAGCCTGGCCATCGTCTCCAAGGACAAGATCCGCGCGCAGCTGGGCGCCACCCAGAACCGCCTGGAGAACACCATCCAGAACCTGCAGATCCAGGCCGAGAACCTGCAAGCCGCCGAATCGCGCATCTCCGACGTGGACGTGGCCACCGAGATGACCCAGTTCGTGCGCGAGCAGATCCTCACCCAGGCGGCAGTGGCCATGCTCTCGCAGGCCAACAGCCTGCCCAAGATGGCCATGCAGCTCATCCAGGGCTAAAAGGCCTTCTGACCGAGCGTTCAAGAGGACCAGGGACGGGGGGGCCGGGAAGGCCCCCACCCCGGTCCGGATTTCCGCGCACCGCCGGGCCGCGCGTACGCCGCGCCCCGGGAGTCCCCCGCAGGGGCGCGCGGGCGGGTCAGGAAGGCTCGCCCAGGGCCTGCAGGGCCATGCGCGCCGCCGACTGCTCGGCCTTCTTCACGCTGGGCCCCGTGGCCTGGATCACGCGGCCGTCGGGCAGGGACAGTTCCACCTCGAAACGTTTCTCGTGCTCCGGTCCGGAGCTTCCCATGAGCCGGTAGATGGGCCTGGTGCGCATGTCGCGCTGGGTGCGCTCCTGCAGGCGGCTTTTGTAGTCGCGCGCGCGGGACTGCTCCACGTCCTCGGGCCACAGCGGCGCATAGATGGCCCCCACGGCAGATTTTGCCCCCCCGTATCCCCCGTCCTGGAACACCGCGCCCAACAGGGCCTCCATGGCGTCGGCCAGCAGCGAGTCGCGCGTGCGTCCGCCCTGGCCCTCCTCGCCCTTGCCCAGGAGGATGGCCCGGTCCAGACGCAGGGAACGCGCCAGTTCCGCCAGGGCGGGCATGCTCACCAGCTTGGAGCGCAGCTTGGTCAGCGCGCCTTCCGGGGCCTCGGGGAAGCGGCGGAAAAGCTCCTCCGAGACGGCAAGCTCCAGCACGGCGTCGCCCAGGAATTCCAGGCGCTCGTTGTGGACGCATCCCTGCTCGTTGGCGTAGGAACTGTGGGTCAGGGCCGTGACCAACAGCTTGACTTGCCCAAAGCGATAGGAAATGGCATCCTGCAGATTGTCCAGAGCTTCTTCCGTCATTGCAATCCTTTCCTCCGGCGGCCGAATGGAACGAGCGGATCCCATGCAAGCGCTTTTCGAACCCCGCACCGTTGCCGTGGTGGGCGCTTCGCGCACTCCCGGCAAGGTGGGGAACCTGGTGGTTTCCAACCTTCTCAGCGCGGGGTATCAGGGGGCAATTTTGCCGGTCAACCCCTCGGGGGGCGAAATCCTGGGCCTTACGGCCGTCACGGACGTCTCGCTCCTGCCCGAGGGCGTGGACCTGGCCGTGCTCTGCGTGCCCCGGGAGCAGACGCCGGACTGCCTGGAGGCCCTGGGCGCGCGCGGCTGCCGGGCCGCGGCCGTGATCACCTCCGGCTTCAAGGAGGTGGGCCGCGAGGGCTACCACCTGGAGCAGCGCATCGCGGAAATCTGCGCCCGGCACTCCATGGCGCTGCTCGGCCCCAACTCCCTGGGCCTGGTGAACGCCCGCACCGGGCTCAACGCCACCTTCGCCGCAGGCAACCCCGAGCCCGGCGGCATCGCCTTTTTCTCGCAGTCCGGCGCGCTGTGCATCGCCATCCTGGACGCCGCCCAGGGCAAGGGCATCGGCTTCTCCAAGTTCGTGAGCCTGGGCAACAAGGCAGCCATCGACGAAATCGACATGCTGCGCACCCTCACGCGAGATCCCGACACCAAGGTGATCCTGGGCTACGTGGAGAACATCAAGGACGGCCAGGAATTCCTGCGCGCCGCCCGCGACGCCACGGCCGTGAAGCCCGTGATCATGATCAAGTCCGGCTCCACCCCCGCCGGGGCGCGCGCCGCCTCCAGCCACACCGGCGCCATGGCCGGGGCCGAGGACGCCTGCCAGGCCGCCTTCGTGCAATCCGGGGTGATCCGCGCCTCGGGCATCGAGGAAATGTTCCATCTGGCGTTGGCCTTCGCCACCCAGCCCCTGCCTGCCGGCCCCAACCTCTGCGTGGTCACCAACTCCGGCGGCCCCGGCATCCTGGCCGCCGACGCGGCCGAGCGCGCGCTCATCACCCTGGCCCCGCTGCGCGGCCAGACCATCGAGGAGCTGCGCGCCATCCTGCCGCCCCACGCCGCGCTCTACAACCCCGTGGACATCATCGGCGACGCCCGGGCCGACCGCTTCGCCCAGGCCCTGCGCATCGCCGCCGCCGATCCCCTGGCCCACATGGTGCTGGCGCTCATCACGCCCACCCCGGCAATGATCGCCGAGGAGGCAGCCCAGGCCGTGGCCGACCTGGCCAGGGACCTGGACAAGCCCATGGCCGCCTGCTTCATGGGCGAGACCAAGGTTGCCGGGGCGCGCGAGATCCTGCGCCGCGCGGGCGTGCCCTGCTACGACTACCCGGAGCCCGCCGTGGAGGCCCTGGCGGCGCTCTTCCGCCACGCCGAGTGGAAGAAGCGCCCCCTGCCGGTGGAAGTCTGCTACATGTCCAACAAATTCATGGCCCAGGACGTGATGGCCAAGGCCCGGGCCAAGGGCTACCGCGAGCTCGTGGAGTTCCAGGCCCTGGACCTGCTGCGGGCCTACGGGCTGCCCGTGCCCAAGACGGAGCTGGCGCGCACCTCCGACGAGGCGGCGCGCGCGGCCAAGGCCATCGGCTATCCCGTGGCGCTCAAGATCGCCTCGCCCCAGATCTCCCACAAGACCGACGTGGGCGGCGTGGCGGTGAACATCGGCGACGAGGAGAACCTGCGGCGGGCCTTTCTTTCCATCACCAACCGCGCCCGGCGCGTGAAGGAAGCCTACGTGCTGGGCTGTCTGGTGCAGGAGATGGCGCCGCGCGGCTCGCGGGAGGTCTTTGCCGGGTTCAAACGCGACGCCCAGTTCGGGCCGCTGGTGCTCTTCGGCCTGGGGGGGGTGTACGTGGAGGTGCTGCGCGACGTATCCTGCCGCCTGGCGCCGCTTTCGCTTTCGGACGTGGGGGAGATGGTGCGCGAAATCAGGAGCTATCCGCTCCTGCGCGGCGTGCGCGGCGAGCCGCCCGTGGATTTCCGCGCCATCGAGGACGTGCTGCTGACGCTTTCGCAGATCGCGGTGGATTTCCCCGAGATCACGGAGTGCGATTTCAACCCGGTGATGGCCCATCCGGGCGGGGCGCTCGTGGTGGACGCCCGCTTCACGCTGGCCCCGACGCTGGGGAACGGGGGTTGATCGCTTAGCGCGAACAGGGCAAGTGACGGGGGATCGTCCCGGCGCTCAACATCTTGGCGGGTTTCGGAGGAAGCCATGGCTGGCATCTACGTTGGTTCCACGGCGGGGTATTCGGGCAAGAACATGGTCATCATGGGCCTTGGCCTGAAGTTCCAGAAGGAAGGCTACAACGTGGGCTACTACAAGCCCGTGGGGGCCATGCCCAAGGAAGTGGCCGGGAAACTGGGCGACGACGACGCCAATTTCGTGCAGGGCGTCCTGGGCCTGGAGGAAGACCCTGCCGAGGTCACCCCGGTGGTGGTCACGCAGGACTTCAAGGTCAAGGCCTTCTCGGGCCGCTGCGAAGACCTCATGGGCAAGATCTCGGAGGGCTACGCCAAGCTCTCCAAGGGCAAGGACGTCACCCTCGTGGCGGGCTCCGGCTCCATGTACTCGGGCAAGTACTGCGGCGTGGACGGCGTCACCGTGGTCAAGAACCTGGGCATCCAGTCCATCGTCATCGACCGCTTCCAGAAGGAGCTCAACTACGACTACCTCGTGGTGCTCAAGGAGGCCCTGGGCGACAATCTCATGGGCGTGGTCCTGAACGACATCACCCCCAACTTCCTCGACGAGGTGGAAAACCTCATCGTGCCCTTCCTCAACCGGGCGGGCGTCAAGGTGCTGGGCGTCATCCCCAAGGACCCGCTCATGGGGGCCATCAAGGTGGCCGACCTGGCCGAGAAGCTCGGCGGCAAGGTGATCAGCGCCCAGCACAAGGCCGAACGCATCGTGGAGAGCTTCCTCATCGGCACCATGCAGGTGGAGAACTTCCTCACCCACTTCCGCAAGAACAAGAACGCCGCCGTCATCGTGGGCGGCGACCGCTCCGACGTGCAGCTGGTGGCCCTGGAGGGCGACAGCCCCTGCCTGGTGCTCACCGGCAACCTCTACCCCAACGACATCATCCTCACCCGCTCCGAGGTGCTGGAGATTCCCATCATCGTGGTGCGCGACGACACCTTCTCCGTGGCCAAGAAGATGGAGACCATCCTCCAGCGCCACAAGCTGCGCGACATCATCAAGATCAAGCAGGGCGCGCAGCTGGTGAGCTCCAACATCGACTTCGAGCACATCAAGAAGGGCCTGGGCCTCAAGTAGGCCGGGACGCCCCGCCGGAAAGCCCCCCGGGGCCGGACGCCTGGCGCGTCCGGCCCCGGGGGGCTTCGCGTCCGATACCATCGCGGAGGGATGCGCGCCAAAGCGGCCTCCTGCGCCTTGCGCGCGCCGCAGGCCCGGCCGCAAGGTACGGGCGCTGTCGCAAGAACCGGAGAATTCAGGCTGGACGTTCTTGCCGGAGCGTACGATTCATTTTATGTCATGCGCATGTCACGCGCCGCCGCCTTGTTCCTGCTTTTGTTCACGTCCCTGGCTTTCGCCGGGCGCATTCGCGCGGAGCAGTTCACCTTCAGCGTGCAGTCCGACCAGCATCTGGAATTCGCCCGGCAGATCTGTCTTGAGGCCCTGAAAAAGGCCGGGCTCGACGCCCGGTTCGAGCCCTTCCCCGTGGCCCCCGAAAAGCGCCTCGGCGCTGAGATGGCCTCCGGCAAGCTCCACCTGGCCTTCATCCCTCCCAACGACGACCGCCTGGACCTGGAGAAGGCAGGGGCCGTACAGGGCATCCGCTTCCCCCTGGAGCGCGGACTCCTGGGCTACCGGGTGTGCCTGCTGCGCGCCTCGGACGGGGATCTTCTGAAGGACGTCAGGACGCTGGAAGACCTCAAACGCTTCACGGTCGGGCAGGGCTTCGGCTGGGGAGACGTGGACGTGTACAAGGCGGCGGGCGTCCCCGTGGTGGAAGTTCCCTTCACCTCGCCCACCGACCCGCTGCGCTCACTGGCTGCGGGCTACTTCGACCTGCTGCCGCTCGGAGCCAGCGAATACGAGAAGTTCCTGAACAGGGCCGGGCAGGAGGGCTACGGCATCGAAGCGGACAGGCGCCTGCTCATCCACTACCCCTGGTTCCGCTACGTCTGGGTCTCCAAAACGGCCCCGGACGCCGAACTCCTGCTGGATCACCTGTCCAAAGGGCTGGACCTCATGGCCGCCGACGGCTCTTTCGTGAGCATCTATGAGCGCTACAAAGGACGCTTTGATCCGGCTTCGCTCAGGGGCCGGACCGTCATCGACCTCCCGAGCCCCTACGCCCGGGAGGGCGACATCCCGCCCCGCTACCGGCATGTGCTGATAGTCCCCCGCTGACTCTGCCCGGCAGACTTTTCCCATGGGCCGCTGCGGCGTCCGCCGCCCTCTCCAAGGTTCCGCGGACGCCCCCTCCAGGAGGGAGCACGGCCAGGCGCCGTCTAGGCCGACGTGGAAGACGTGGACGAAACCGACGCCGTGAACGACGCCCCGCCGGAACTGGAACTCGACGAGCCCGCCGAGATGCCCAGGCTCGACAGGACGCTGGACACGGCCGAGTCCATGGCGGCCATGGGGTTGGAACCGTTGGCGGAACGGTACTTGATGGCCGCGTTCTGGCCCATGGCGCCGCCTTCGCCGCCCGACGGCTGCGCGGGGGGCTCGAACGCGGGCATGGAGCCCGACTCGGCGGATTCCGCCCACTTGTCGGCCATCTCCTGAAGCGCGCTGGCCTCGTTGGAGTCCGTGGCCTCGGACGCCTTCTTGGACAGGGCTTCGGAGATGCCCTGCGCCGCCTCCTTGAACTTCCCGGGGTCCGACGCGGCCAGGTCCGAAAGGGCCTTCATCTGCTGCCCCCCCTTGGAGATTTTCGCTTCGTCGATGCCCTGGCCCTGGCTCATCAGATCCGATGCCGTCGCGCTCTGGGTCTGCGTGGTCCCGGTGATCAGCGAGAGCGTGGACGACTGGCTGGACGTCAATGCGGAGATGGACATGGCTTGCCTCCTTCCAAACAGGTTTTGACCCCCTGATCGGACGGAGCAACGCCCGGTTTAGACCCGGAAAACACCGCAAAACAATCTCGCAACCCCTTATCACTTCAGACGAAAACAGTTCGGCATCCTACCCGTTCGCTTGTGCCGCGATTCCGGGCGTTTAGCCCTCTCCAAAGAGGGTCGGGATTGTGTGAATATCCAACAAATCGAAAAGGTTACAACATGAAAAAAACGTAATGGGGCTTCGGGGCTCTGCAACCATGCGGGCAAATCCTGCATGCCAGTCGGAAACAGCAACTGTGCGAAATTTCATATGATGTTTCATAATTTGGGTCGGAGGCGACTTCCGGAATGTGCGCCTTGAGGAAAGTTACACGGCTCAAGCACCCGGAATCGCAGGGTTTCATTGGCAGGCAGTCCGGTACCGGACTTGCTCTCCCGCCAGCGACAAACAACCCATGCCCGGACGGCAGAAACGTCCGGCCCGCCGCACTCCGGGAGGCACCATGAGCATCGCAGGCGTCGGAAGCTCCGGCTCATCGTATCAGGTCAGCGCCGTTCAGAATCTCTACGATCTCTGGAACACGGACAAAACCACGTCCACATCCTCCAGTTCATCCACGCAGGACTCGTCCTCCCTGTCCCAGATGGGGCAGATGATGAGCCAGCTCTTCAAACTCTCCACCACCGACCAGGACGCCTTCAAGGAACTGGCCCAGCAGATCTCCGACGAGTACGCCTCCAAGGCCGAGAGCGCCTCATCCATCGGGCAGAGCAAGATGTACTCGTCCATGTCCGCCCAGTTCGCCCAGGCAGCCTCCACCGGCAGCAT
>NZ_JBZVFJ010000136.1:0-9205 GCF_058402725.1 Fundidesulfovibrio sp.
GATCATCAGCAGCCTGCTCAGCCTGCAGGGCCAGGGCGTCACCAACGCCGAGTCCCGGCGGATCATCGGCGAGAGCCAGGGGCGCATCATGTCCATGGCCCTCATCCACGAGCAGCTCTACCGATCCCAGGACCTGGCCAGGATCGACATGGCCGGCTACCTGTCCGCGCTCCTCCCGGCGATCCAGGCGGCCTTCAAGGGGACGTGCGCGGTGGCCGTGCGCACCCGCGTGGCCCCCTTCACTCTGGCCCTGGACCAGGCCATCCCCTTCGGGCTCATCGTCAACGAACTGGTCACCAACACCTTCAAGCACGCCTTCCGGGACAGGGAGCGCGGCGAGGTGGGAGTTCTCGCGGAAGTACGGGGCGCGATCGTCACCCTGACCATCGAGGACGACGGCGCCGGGCTGCCCGCCGGGTTCTCCATCGACTCCCTGGCGTCGCTCGGCCTGCAGATCGTCTCCATGCTCACCGACCAGTTGCACGGGACGCTCTCGGCGGCCTCGGACCGGGGCACGCGTTTCGTCCTTGAGTTCCCGCTGCACGTCCCCTGAGCGCCGCCGGGGCGAGGCCGCCCGGGCCCGAAGCCCCGCGCCTGCAGGCTGCCGCGGGCAAGCAGGGCGCGCGGGAAACCGTCCGGAACCGAAGCCCCGCGTCGCCGCCTCCCCCCCCGGGAACCGCAGGGCGCGCGGCGGCCTTCCGGGGATTGAAGCCCCGGCCCCGCCCGGCTACAAAGCCCCCATGAAAAGCTACCGCAAGGAACTCTGGTTCGAGGTCCCCGGCCGCAGGGCATTCGTGAACATCACCCCCCAGGTGCGCCAGTGCCTGCGCGAGTCCGGCGTGCGCGAGGGGCTCGTGCTGGTGAACGCCATGCACATCACCAGTTCGGTTTTCGTCAACGACGACGAATCCGGCCTGCACCACGACTACGAGGTCTGGCTGGAGAAACTGGCCCCCCACGCCCCCGTGGGGCAGTACCGCCACAACGTGGGCGAAGACAACGCCGACGCCCACATGAAACGCCAGATCATGGGCCGCGAAACCGTGGTGGCCGTCACCGCCGGGGAGCTGGACTTCGGCCCCTGGGAACAGATCTTCTACGGCGAGTTCGACGGCGGACGCAAAAAGCGCGTGCTGGTGAAGATCATCGGGGAATAGGCCCGGCGGCCGGAACGCGCAACCGCGCGCCCGGCCACCCATGCGGGACTAGAGGCTCTTGTACTTCTCGGGGATCTTCAACTTGGGGTTGAGCTTCTTGGCCATGGCGAAGTCCTGCTTGGCCTGGTCGGGGTTGGGCGGGGACATGTTCATGGCGCAGATGCCCCGGTTGTAGTAGTAACCCGCCGTGATGATGCTGGGCTGCGACTTCTCGATGGCCTTGCTGAAGTCCTTGTAGGCTTCGGCGTGCTTGCCCTGCATGGCCAGGGCGCGGCCGCGCTCGTAGAGGGCGTTTTGCAGATCTGGATTGAGTTCGATGGCCTTGTTGAAATCCTGGACGGCCTCGTCCGTCTGCTTCTTGTTGGACTTGCAGGCGCCCCGGTCGGCGTAGGCGTTGGACAGGATGTCCTTGGGCGTTTTGGGGTTGTCGATCACCTTGCTGAAGGCCTCGATGGCCGCGCTCCACTTGCGGGCGTTCATCAGGTCCACGCCCTGGGCGTAGGTGGCGCTGATCATCTGGGCCTCGGTCAACTGAGCGGCCTTCTTGGCGGCCTGGGCCGGTTGCACGGAGACAGCCAGCAGGACGGCGAGGCTGGCCGCAAGCAGGAATCTGGGCATGGTGTCCTCCGAGGGGTTTGGGGTGAAGGGCTATACCAAACTGTATGCCCCTTTCCACGCCCGCCCGCAAGGAGCGGATCGCTCCCGCCCGCACCCGCGAAGCCGGATGAACCATGTTTCATGTTCGCCTGCGGCGGCCCGCGCATTGACCGGTCCACGCCCTTGGCGTAGGCAGGGCTCGGCCCCGCAAGAAGGACTCGCCATGCCAAGCTCCCCCACCGCCAGACTCGCCGCCGCGCCCGCCCAGGGAGGGCAGCGCGTGCGCCTGTCCGGCCGACTCGACGCCAAGGGCGTCGCGGAACTCTGGAGCGACGCCCTGCGCCGGGCCTCCCGTCCCGGCCCCTGCCTGGAGGTGGACGCCTCGGACGTAAACTACTGCGACGGCTCGGGCCTGGCCCTGCTCCTGGAAATGCGCCGCAAGGCCGAGGCCGCCGGAGCCTCGTTCCGGCTTTCGGGACTCAACGCGCGCTTCCAGGCCCTCTACGACGAGTTCTCCCCCGCCGACCTGGACGCCCCCCCGGAGGAGCAATCCCGCCCGGGACTGCCCGAGGAGGTGGGGCGCAAGGCCATGGTCCTCTTCGAGGACATCTTCGCCCTGGTGACCTTCGTGGGCGAGTTCGCCACGGCCCTGGCCGCAGCGGCCGCCAATCCCGGGCGCGTGCGCTGGCGCGACGCCCTGCGCGTGGCCGAAACCGCCGGGGCCGACGCATTCCCCATCATCGTGCTCATCGGATTCCTCATGGGGCTCATCATGAGCTTCCAGTCGGCCATGCCGCTCAAGCAGTTCGGGGCCGAGATCTTCGTGGCCAACCTGCTGGGCCTGTCCCTATTGCGCGAGTTGGGTCCGCTGGTCACGGCCATCATCCTTGCTGGGCGCTCCGGTTCTGCCTTCGCCGCCGAGATCGGCACCATGACCGTCAACGAGGAGATCAACGCCCTGGTGACCATGGGGCTGGACCCCGTGCGCTTCCTGGTGGTCACGCGGGTGCTGGCGGCCATGGCCATGACGCCCCTGCTCACCATCTTCTTCAACCTGGCGGGGCTGGTGGGCGGCGCGCTGGTGATGCTCTCGCTGGGCTATCCGCTGGTGAGCTTCGTCAACCAGGTGCAGGCCTACGTGACCCTGGGGGACTTCACCGGCGGCATGTTCAAGGCCCTGGTGTTCAGCCTGCTGGTGTGCGCCATCGGCTGCCAGCGGGGCCTGCGCACGCGCGGAGGGGCCAGTTCCGTGGGCGCGGCCACCACTAGCGCGGTGGTTTCGGGCATCATCCTCATCGCCGTGGCGGACGGAGTGTTCGCCGTGGTCTTCTACGTGATGGGCTGGTGATGGCCGTCTGCCTGGCAGTCGAGAACCTCACCCTGGGCTACGGCGACACCGTGGTGCTCAAGGACCTGTCGTTCAGCGTGGAGCAGGGCGAGGTGTTCGTGATCCTGGGGGGCTCGGGGTGCGGCAAGTCCACGCTGCTCAAGCACCTGATCGGGCTCTACCCGCCCATGTCCGGCAGCATCCTGATCCACGGACGCGACATCGCAAGGGCCCAGGGCCGGAAGCGCCGGGAGATCCTGCGCTCCTTCGGGGTAATGTACCAGTCCGGCGCGCTCTTCGGATCGCTCACGCTGCTGGAGAACGTCTGCCTGCCCCTGGAGGAGTTCACGCGCCTGCCGCGCGATGCCCGCGAGGCCGTGGCGCGCATGAAGCTCAAGCAGGTGGGCCTGGCGGGCGCCGAGGCCAAGCTGCCCTCGGAACTTTCGGGCGGCATGCAGAAGCGCGCGGCCATCGCCCGCGCCATGGCCCTGGACCCGGGCATCCTCTTCCTGGACGAGCCCCAGGCCGGCCTGGACCCCGTCACCTCGGCGGGGCTGGACGAGCTCATCTTGACCCTCTCGGCCAACATGGGCATCACCTTCATCATCGTCAGCCACGAGCTGGCCAGCATCTACGCCATCGCGAACCGGGTCGTAATGCTCGACGGGGCTTCCAAGGGCGTCATCGCCATGGGCAAGCCCGCCGAGCTGCGCGACCACGCCGCGAACCCCAAGGTGCGCCAGTTCTTCAACCGGGAGGCTCAGGCCAGACCATGAGCGCGCGCGCCAACTACTTCAAGCTGGGCCTTTTCATCCTGAGCGCCTCCGCCCTCACGGTGCTGGCCCTGTTGTTTTTCGGGCTGGGCTCCCTGCGCAAGGACAAGATCATGCTGGAGAGCTACTTCGACGAGTCCGTGCAGGGGCTCGACGTGGGCTCGCCGCTCAAGTTCAAGGGCGTGAAGATCGGCTCGGTGGAACGCATCCGTTTCGTCTTCAACAAGTATCACGACATCAAGGACATCCCCTTCCGCTACGTGCTCGTGGAGATGAGCCTGGACCGAGAGTCCGCCCTGGCCATCAAGACCCGCGAGGACCTGCGCGAGGCCATCCGCCGCGAGGTGGAATACGGCCTGCGCGTGCGCATCGCCCCCCAGGGCGTCACGGGGACGGGCTACCTGGAGATGGACTACGTCAACCCCAGGACCAACACCCCCCTGCCCATCGACTGGACCCCGGAATACTACTACGTGCCCTCCTCCCCCTCCACCATGGCCCGCCTGGAGGAGACCTTCGAGACCTTCTCCAAGCTCATCCGCAAGATCGAAGAGGCTGGAGTGGACACGGCCGTGGGCAACCTCAACGGCCTGCTGGTGGGCCTGCGCGACGCCGTGAAGGAGGCCCACGTGGGCGAACTCTCCGCCAACGTGGACAGCCTCATCACCGACCTGCGCAAGACCAACGACCACCTCCAGCACCTCATGGGCAGCCGCGAGTCCAAGGAGGCCCTCTCCCACCTGCGCGAGGCCCTGGCCAACATCAAGGTCTCCACCGACAACCTGCCCCAGGCCATCGCCGAACTGCGCAAGCTCCTGCGCGAGGCCAGCACCATCCTGGCCAGCCAGCGCGACGAGGTGCAGGGCCTGCTCCAGCAGGGCCGCCAGGCCTTCGAGAACCTCAACGACCTCACCGGCGACGCCAAGCGCAACCCCTCCCGGCTGTTCTTCGGCGCGCCCCCGGCCAAAACCAACCCGGAGAAGAACAAATGAACCGGCCAGCCGCCCCGTTCCACCGCGCCCCGAACCGCGCCCACCGCCCGGAAGGTCCGGCCGCCCGCCCCCGGCGCGCAAGCGCCCCCAGCCTTCTGACGCCAGGCGCCCGGCGGCTGCCGGGACTGCCCGCCCTGGCCGCGCTCTGCCTGGCCCTGGCCTGCCTGGCCGCAGGGTGCTCCACGCCGCTCAACCGTCCGGCCCCGGAGCGCAGGCTCTTCAACATCACGGCCGTGCGGGCCGAGGCCGCCGCCCCGGCCCGGGACAAGAGCGTGCTCAAGGTGCGCCCGCTCCAGGTGAGCCCGGCCTACCAGGGCAAGGAGATGGTCTACAGGCTGGACGAGGTGAGCTTCGAGGCCGACTACTACCACGCCTTCTTCGTGCAGCCCGCCCTGAACCTGACCCAGCAGACCGAGCAGTGGATGGGCCGCGCGGGGCTCTTCGGCAACGTGGTGGACTCCACCAGCCAGGTCCAGGACACCCACCTGCTGGAGGGCATGGTCAACGCCCTCTACGGCGACTTCCGCGACCGCGCCGCGCCCAAGGCCGTGCTGGAGATCCAGTTCTTCCTGCTGAAGAACCAGAACGAGCGCTACCAGGTGGCCTTCTCCAAGAACTACCGCAAGGAAGTGCCCATCCCGGCCAATTTCAAGGACGCCTCGGGTTTGGCCGAGGGCTACAACCAGGCCCTGGCCCAGGTGCTGGGCGAGCTGGAGGTTGACCTGAAGGGCGCGAAGTAGCTAACCTTCTGGAAACGATTCCGAGGATTTCCGCATGACATGCCCCTACCGCCTGCAAGCCATCGCGTTGAAAGACGTCGGGGTCTTCGACGACGTGCTGATCCATTTCCCGCCCATCGAGGACGCCGAGGCCGACAAGGAACTGGCCGAGGTGCACCTGTTCACCGGGCCGAACGGGTGCGGGAAGAGCACGTTGCTGTATGCGATTGCGAGGTTGTTTTCTCTCAAAGAACGTGGCCTGGTTGACAGACGATTCCGATCTGAAAATTCAACAATTGACTACAAATTCAACAGCACTCCCTTCAAACTGACTAACGTCTTCAGAGAATCACCCGAAGGACTCTCGTGCGACTTTGGACAACTCACTCACTCCACAGAATATGGATCATTTTCGATTGCGCTCGACACAGCAACTATCACAAACAAAACAACAAGCCCTCTGAATTATCACTACGGAAGACTAGCCACTGACATTGACTATTTCGTGTCAACAAAAATGTCATATTGTGTCGCCGCATATTCTGGCCAGCGCAACATCAAAGACTACATAGTCACAGCCATCAAAGAAAACACTGAACACCCTCTCAAGGAAGCCCTCTCATTCTCATCACAGAGCATTAATAGCGTTACGCAATGGATTGCCAGCACCATAACAAAGTATGCCGTCTCGTCACTCGACAAAACGAAAGAACCAAACCAGTATCTAAAGAACCTTTACAATATTCAAGACTTCATTCGCGACATCTCTGAACTGAACGTCTCCTTCGATTTATCCACAGAACCCCTCGCCGTCACCATGACCGTCAACGGCGACAAAGTCCCCCTGGACACCCTTCCCGACGGCCTCAAGTCCATCCTGAGCTGGGTTTGCGACCTCGCTCAGCGACTGGAGCGCATTCCCTGGGCGCAGCCCGGGGACATTTTCTCCCAGCCCATCATTCTGTTGCTGGACGAGATCGACATCCACCTGCACCCCAAGTGGCAGCGCCGCATCCTTCCGGCAACGCAGAAGCTCCTGCCCAACGCGCAGATTTTCGCCTCCACGCACTCCCCCTTCGTGGTGGGCTCCGTGGACCACGCCTGGATTTACGAGCTGCCGGAGAAAGGAAAGCAGCGCGAGCGCGAGATCAAGGGCATCCGCTCCAATCCCGCCAAGAGCTACAGCCTGATCCTCAAGGAAGTCTTCGACGTGAAAGAGGAGTTCGGTGAGGAGATCGAAAAGCAATTCGAACGCTTTTATTCGCTGCGAGACAGCTACCTCAAGACGGGCGAAGGCAAAGAAGAGCTGTTTACTCTGGCGGAGGAGTTACGGCCCAGCAGCGAGGAGGTCTCCTTCATCGTGGACCGTGAACTGCGCCAGATCAACCGCATCAGACACGCCTCCTGACGCATGTTGCCGTACAACAGGCCGGAAGAGCCGCAATGCCTCGCGGCGAACGCCTTGGCGTGGAGAGACAATTATCTCGCAAAAAAGGCAGCTCATGCGAAAACGTCCTTTTCATGGCCTGATACAAGCTGTGGCGCTGTTGTTCGCGAGAAACTATTTGAGCCAACAGGCGATCGATGCGCCTTCTGTGACGGCACGGCAGGCGTGGAAAGCAGAAAGACCATCGAACATTTCAAACCTAAAAAAACATCTCCCGAACTGGCCTACACCTGGAACAACCTGTTCCCGTGCTGTGACGTCTGCCAATCCAGGAAGGGTGAAAAGTATGGTCCAGACCTGATCAATCCTGCCGATCCGGCGTACTCGTTCGAGGCGTATTTCATCGTCGACTACTTGACCGGCGCAATAGCCCCCTCTCCAGCCGCCTCGGAGGAGTTCCAAGCCAAAGCCCGTTTCACCATTGCTCTTTACGGGCTGGATATTGCTACAAGACGCACGGCAAGACTGCGCGAGGCAAGACGTTTCGCCGAATCGAAGGCAAAACAACTCGACGAATTCGACTACCGTTGGTTCCTCGAGTGACAGCCCTAATCGCCAAGACAACGAGTATGCCCGAGGTGGCTCCCGAAGTCTGAACCGATTCCGAAACGCTCCGCCCTCCCCTCAGGGCAGGATGGCGAACACCCGGGCCGGGAAGCCGGAGCCTCCCTGAGGCTTGGGGAACGCGGCCACCACCAGCGCGCCGGACTCCGGGACCTGGTCCAGGTTGGCCAGCAGTTCGATCTGGTAGCGGTCCCTCCCCAGCACGTAGGCCTCCAGGGAATAGTCGTCGCGCGAGGTGGCGAGGCCCGGGTCGGTGTCCGTGGTCTCGTGGCCCGAGGTGGTGATTTCCCGGACTTCGTAGAGGAATTCCAGCACCTCCAGGCTCCAGCCGGGAGTATGGGACACGCCCGCCTCGTCCTTGTTCTGCATGGCCGCCGCGTCCGGCCAGCGCCTGGACCAGTCCGTGCGCAGTGCCACGAACGCCCCCCGCGGGATCTCGCCGTTGCGGCTCTCCCACGCGCGCACGTCGTCCAGGGTGACCACGTAGTCCGGGTCGGCGGCCACGGCCTCGTGCACGTCGAGCACCACCAGGGGGAGGATCATCTCCTTCACGTCGATCTGGTCCACGGTGCGCAGGCCCGGCACGAAATGCGCGGGCGGGTCCACGTGGGTGCCCCACTGGCCCGGCAGGGAGTAGCGCTGCGCGAAGAAGCCGCTGCCCGCCGAGCCCTTGCCCGGCTCGTACCAGTAGAGAACCTCCCGCTGCTCGTCGGGGAAGCCCTTCCAGTGCGGGATGCCCGGCGCGAAGGCGTGGGTGAGGTCCACGAAGCGCTTCCGGCTGATCACCCTCCAGGCGTCCTGGAGCGATTCCACCTCGGCTGCCGGGCTGGCTTCCACGGCGGCCAGAACCAGCAACGCCGCCAGCATCAACCCCGCCCGCACGATCTTCCCGCGTCGCATGGCTCCCCCGTTCGCCCCGTGCGTTCCCTGAAGCGCGCAACCGCCCTGCCCGGGCCGGGCCGCCCCCGTCCGCTCCTTTCCCTCACCCCCAGAAGCGCAGCACGTCCTCCACGGACTCGCGCGCCTTGAGCACTTCCACGCCGCCTTCGTCCACGCCCAGGACCTTGGGGGCCTGACGGCTGTTGTAGCGCGACCACATGGAGAGCGTGTAGGCCCCGGCGTCGCGCACGACGAGCCAGTCGCCGGGCGCCATTTCCGGCAGCTCCCGGCCCCGCGCCAGAAAATCCCCGGCGAAGCACAGCGGCCCGGCCACGTCCCAGGGGGTGCGCGGCCCCTCCTTGGGCGTTCCGTCCGGGGCGGCCACGTCCAGTTCGTGCCGCCAGGTGTCGGGCAGGTAGCAGGGCCGCAAAAACATGTCCGCCCCAAGGTGCACCACCGCCGTGCGCCTTCCGGGCTGCTCCTTCACATACTCCACCCGCGCCGCCGCGAAGCCCTGCCCCGCGAACATCCAGCGTCCGAACTCCGTGAACAGGCGAAGCGATCCGTCCCACAGTTCGGGGCACTCCCGGCGCAGGGCCTGGGCGTACTCCTCCATGGAGGGAGCGGGACTCGAAGGACCGTAGCTCACGGGCAGGCCGCCGCCGATGTCCAGGCGCGTGACGCGCCGCCCGCCGCAGGCCCGGTCGATCTCCCGGCCCAGGTCCAGGAGCGCCCGCGCCCCTGCCGTGA
>NZ_JBZVFJ010000137.1:0-8897 GCF_058402725.1 Fundidesulfovibrio sp.
GGGGTAGGCCGCCTTACCGTCCAGCCCCAGCCCGCCGATGTGGTCGCGGTGCAGGTGGGTGAGCACGATGTCCGAGACGGCCTCGGGTTTCACGCCCGCCTCGTCCATGGCCTTGGGCAGTCCGCCCGCGCCGGGGCCGATGATCTTGCCGCCGCCGGTGTCCACCAGCGCCACGCGGTCGCCGCTTTTGAAGAGCAGGACGTTGAGGGAGTTCATGGTCTTGCCGTCGGGGTAGGCGGCCTTGACGGCTTCCTGCTTGTCGGGGGTGTCGGCGAGCAGAAGCTTGGCGTCCATTTCGCGGTAGCCGTCGGAGAGCACGAAGGCCTTGATCGCGCCCACGTCGGCCTTGCCCAGCAGGGGCTGGGCGCAGCGGGCGGGAGTCGCGCCCAGGCAGCAGCACAGGGCCGCGAGCAGGCAGCCGGCGAACCATCCGTTAGCGGTCATGAAGGGCTCCGTTGTTGGGGTTCGGGGATTCAGGAGCCAATCTATAGCCGGGTCCGCCGAAAACGCCAGAGCTAATGAAGCCCGGAAAGGGATGGGAGCGGGACGCTCGCGCGTCCCGCCCACGGAGAGGGTTCGGGGATCGGATCAGGCGCCGATGCCCATGAGCACGTATTTGGTGTCCAGGTACTCCTGGATGCCTTCCTGACCGCCTTCGCGGCCCATGCCGGACTCCTTGACGCCCCCGAAGGGGGCCTCGGCCATGGCCAGGATCACCTCGTTGACGCCCACCATGCCGTATTCCAGGGCCTCGCTCACGCGCCAGGCGCGGCCCAGGTCGCGGGTGAAGACGTAGGAGGCCAGGCCAACGTCGGTGTCGTTGGCCATTTCCACGGCCTGTTTTTCGGTGGCGAAGGTGACGATGGGCGCGACGGGGCCGAAGATCTCCTCGCGGTAGACGCGCATGGAGGTGGTGACGCCCGCGAGCAGGGTGGGCTCGTAGAAGAGGCCGCCCAGGGCGTGGGGTTTCCCGCCAGCCAGCAGCCGCGCGCCGTGGGCCAGGGCGTCGTCCACCAGGGCCTGGACGTGCTCCACGGCGGCCCGGTCGATGAGGGGCCCCTGTGTGACTCCGGGAATCAACCCGCTTCCGGATTTGAGGGCGGCCACCCTGGCCAGGAAGCGCTCCACGAAGACATCGAGGGCGCGCTCCTGCACCAGCAGGCGGTTGGCGCAGACGCAGGTCTGGCCGGCGTTGCGGAATTTGGAGATGAGCGCGCCCTCGGCGGCCTTGTCCATGTCGGCGTCGTCGAAGACGATGAAGGGGGCGTTGCCGCCCAGCTCCAGGGAGACGCGCTTCACGGTGGCGGCGCACTGGGCCATGAGCTTCTTGCCCACTTCGGTGGAGCCGGTGAAGGAGATCTTGCGCACGCGCGGGTCGCCCGTGAGCTCGCCGCCGATGGCCGAGGCGCTGCCCGTGACCACGTTGAACACGCCCGCCGGGATGCCCGCCTCCTCGGCCAGGGCCGCCAGGGCCAGGGCGGAGAAGGGAGTGGCCGAGGCGGGCTTGACCACCACGGTGCAGCCCGCGGCCAGGGCCGGGGCGGCCTTGCGGGGGATCATGGCGAAGGGGAAGTTCCAGGGGGTGATGATGCCCGTCACGCCCACGGGGCGCGACATGGTCAGGGGGCGCTTGCCGGGGGCCGGGGAGGGGATCACGCGGCCGTAGATCCTGCGGGCCTCCTCGGCGAACCAGGGGAAGTAGGACGCGCCCTGGAGGATTTCGCCCCTGGCCTCGGCCAGGGGCTTGCCCTGCTCCAGGGTGAGGATGGCGGCCAGCTCGTCGATGTTCTCCTTGATGAGGCGGTGCAGCGCGTGGAGGGGTTCGCCCCGCTCCAGGGGGCTGAGCGCCTGCCAGGAGGCCATGGCGCGCGCCGCCGAGGAGATGGCCAGGGATGTTTCCTTGACCCCGCAGCGGGGCACGGTCCCCAGCGTCTCGCCGGTGGCCGGGTTGGACACTTCCAGCACGCCGCCTTCGAAGGACGGTATCCATTGCCCGTCGATGTAGCAGAAGTTTTTCCAAAGTCGCAGGTCGTCAGGTCTCATGGTTGAACTCCGTGGCCCCTGAAGTCTGCCAATCTTCAGGGGTTGAATGGTGCGGCAGGCGGGCAGTCCGTCTCGCCGTTTCCCGGATGCGCCGCAAGACCTCGTGTCTTTACCCTGAAAAACATGAAGATGTTCTTCAAGATGATCTCAATGCTTATGAAGTGTCAGACCTCGTGCCGGTCGTGTCGGTAGAGTTGAAACGCCGGGACGCGTCACGCTCCGACTGGCCTCGAAGCGGGGCCGACCCGGCGGCCGGCCCCCGCCTTGTCAGTCCCTCACCCAGTAGAGCAGCTGGTGCCTGGCCTTGATGTGGTCGCGCAGGCGGTAGTCCTCGGCCTCGGTCATGGAGCGCAGGCGGATGTACACCCTGCGCTTGGATTCGTCCGCCTGGTCCAGGTGGGACAGGATGCTCACGATCTTGGCGTCCTGGGCGCGCAGGTCGTCGATGAGCTGCTTGAGGTGGCCCTTTTCCACGGGCAGCACGGCGGCCAGGTGGACGCCGCCCTGGTCCACGCCGCTGATCATGGTGAAGAGCCTGAAGATGTCCGTGGCGGTGATGATGCCCACCACCGCGTCGTAGCCGTCCACCACGGGCAGGCCGCCCACCTTGTTGTCGCGCATGATGGCGGCGGCGCGGGCCACGGAGTCGTCCGGGCGGATGGTGAGGGGCTTCTTCGTCATGATGTCGCGCACCTTGATCTCGGAGAGCAGGCGGGTCATGTCGTAGATGTCCAGGGAGGTGGCCTTGGAGGGGGAGGCGGCCTTGATGTCGCGTTCGGTCACGATGCCGACGAGATGGCCGTCGGAATCCACCACGGGCAGGCGGCGGATGCCGCGCTGCTGCATGATGCGTCCGGCTTTGACCATGGAGACGTCCTCCGTCACGGTGGTGACGTCCTTGAGCATCCAGTCTCCGACAAGCATATATCGCTCCTTTGTGATGGCGTGTGCATGGCCGGGAGATCCGGCGTTTCGTCCTCGTCAATCTCCGTTCATTCGGGCGCTCCAAGAGTCATCACGCACGCGGAGCGCCTGCTGTCGATCTTGATGGCCACTCCCTGCCGGGCGTGCACATGCCTGATCCGCGCGCCGTCGCCCAGCACGGGGAGGGCCTCGATCTGCCGCCAGTCCAGGAGGTCCTGCGCGCCGTCGCTCACGGTCACGTAGGGTATACCCAGGGAGGTGATGTTCTGGAAAAAGTGGGTCCCTTGCGAGGGGTCGGCCTTGATCAGCGCTCCCCGGCATTCCACGATGGCCCCCACCCCGGAGATGTGCCGCCATTGCACCGGGATGCCCAGCCAGCGGTCCGAGGTGCCCCAGCGCCCGGGCCCGATGAGCAGGTAGGGACGCCGCTCCCTGGAGAGCACGGCGTTCACCGCGCCGATCTCCTCGGCGATGGCGGCCGTTTCGGCCGGATCGAAGGCCTCGGGCTTCACGAACACGATGTCGCGGATGTCGTCGCGCCTGCCGCTTCCCAGCGCGAGCCGGGAGCTGAGGAATGCGCCCGCGCGCTCCTCCGGGGTGATCTCGGCGTCGAAGCGGTCCGAGTCGATGGCCATGGGCCGCACCTGGAGCAGGTAGAAGGCGCAGGCGCGCGGATTCTCCCGTCGGAGGTTCACCGCGAACTCCAGCTCCACCTCGCAGCCGGCCTTCTTCCGGAACAGCTCCAGAAGGCTGGAGAGCAGCTCCGGCAGGGGCGGCAGGCCGTGCTGGATGACCCGCGAAAACAGGGCGACCCTTGGGCCGGAGGCCTCGAAGGAGTCCCGGATGCGGTTGTCGGCCGGGTCGTAGGCGCTCGTGCTGGCCATGACCGGGTAGTCGCCCAGGGCGTCGTGGATGTTCCTGCGCACCAGGCGCGCATCTCCGACGGGCGTCGAGGCAGCCCCCGACACGCCCAGGCGCAGCGACAGGAACTCCCGCTGGGTGTTGGCGAGCATGTCCTCCACCGAGGCGTACTGGGGCAGTATCTTCGGGTGCCGGGGCGAGAACCGGAAGGAGACGCCCCCCTCCACCACGGACTTGCCGAAGCCGATGACCATGTGGGCGATGCCGTCCCCGGGGCGCATGCGCGAGACGGGATAGTAGTTGTGGGACTGGGCCACGCCCGCGATGGACGGATAGAAATGGTCGCCGTGGCGCTCTCCCGCGATCTGCTGGATCGCTACGGCCATGGCCTCGTCCTGGGCCTGGCGGGCGGTGCTCCTGGCGAAGGCCTTGGGGCTTTGGAACCAGGTGGAGGCGTAGACCTGCTTGACGGCGTCCAGGAGCTGCCCGAGGCGTTCGTCCGCGTCGGGGTGGTCGTTGGGAAGCATGACCGTGTCGTAGAGCCCGGCGTAGGGCTGGAACTGGGCGTCCTCCAGGAGGCTGGAGGAGCGCGCGGCCAGGGGGTAGCCGACCTCCTCGAGGTATTTGCCCAGGTCCTTGACGACGGACGGAGGCATTTTGCCCTTTCGGAAGGCCTCGGCCACCTCCGCATCGGAGAAACCTTCCCCCGCGAAGCGGCGCAGCCCGTTGAGGGCCACGAACTCCTCGAAAACGTCGGTGGCCAGCACCACGGTCTGCGGCACCTCGACGGAACATTCGGGGAAACGCTCCACGAGCGCCCCGTTTTCGCCCAGCACCGAGGACATGAAGGCCAGACCCCGCGCCTTGCCGCCCAGGGATCCGCTCCCGATCTTGGCGATGCTCAGGAGGTCCTGCTTGAAATCCTTGCGGTTGAAGCCCGCCACCACGCCCTTCTGCCGCCACTTGCGCACGAAATGGATGAGCCCGATGAGGTACTCGCGCAACTCCCGCGCGTCCCGGAAATGCTCCGGCCGGATCGCACGGACTGCGGTGGCCAGCGGGATCTCGGAGCGCATCATCACCCAGTTGGCCAGGTCCTTCTTGCCGATGTGCAGGAGCAGGGACTCCTCCGGGATCACCGCAAGCTGTTCCTCCAGGGTGCGCAGCCTGTCAGCCCGGCCCGCCTCGGCCCCGTCGGGCGTCCTGAACACGAATTCCCCGAAGCCCAGACGCTCCAGGAAGAAATCCTGCACCTCCTCCACGAGCCCGGGGGAGTTCTTGTCCAGGAACGCGGCCGGGATGGCCTGCGCCTTGTGACCGTTGGAACTCTCGGAGCTCATGAGCAGGAGCGGCAGGTGGGGCATCTCCCGGCGCACCCGGGAAAGAAGCTCCACGCCGGCCTCGCGGTGGAGCTTTCCGTCCTTGGGGAAGCGCGTGTCCGAGATCACCCCGAGCAGGTTGTCCCGGTAGGTCTCGTAGAGCCTGGAGGCCTCCTCGAAGGTGCGCGCCAGCAGAATCTTGGGCCGGGTGCGCATGATGAGCAGGCGCTCCTCCTCGTTGACCCCGCATTCGAGCACGTTCTGGATCTGGCGGACGATCTGTTTGTAGAAGACGGGCAGGAGCCGGGAGTAGTAGAGCGGCGAATCCTCCACCAGGATGAGCACGCAGACGTGGGCGCGCCGGGTGTCGTGCTCCACGTTGAGCACGTCCTCGGTGCTTTTGATGATGGAGAGCAGCAGGTCGGCGTTTCCAGACCAGATGAACACCTTGTCGATGCCCGGCAGGTCGGCGGTCTCGTCCGCCGTGCGCAGGGTGCGCAGGCCGTGCGCCAGCAGATAGACGGGCAGGGAGGGATGGAGGCGCTTCACCCGCTCCCCGAAACGGGCGGCGTCCATGTCCTCCAGATGCGGCATGGTGATGACCAGGTCGAACTTCTTCCCGGCCAGCAGGTCGAGCGCGTGGAGCGCGGAGGAGGTGCGGGTGACGCGCGGAGGTTGCGAGAGGCTCAGGCCGCTGTATTCCGAGACGATGCGCGAGGCCAGCGTCACGTCCTCTTCGATGATGAAGGCGTCGTAACTGCTCGAAACGAGAAGGATCTCGTTGACCTTGTTGGCCATGAGCTCCAGGAAGGCCCTGAAGTCGAGCACGGCCACGCGAGACAGTTCGCGCTCATCGAGTTTCATGCCCCCACCGCCCGTCCCGGCCGGGCCGGACGATGCGCGTCCGGCGTCCGGCTGCTTTTCGGTTTCTACACCAGGCCCTGGTCCAGCATGGCCTCCACCACCTTCCTGAACCCCGCGACGTTGGCCCCCGTCACGTAGTTGCCGGGCGATCCGGCGGCCTGGGCCGCGTCGGCGCAGGTGCGGTGGATGCTCTTCATGATCATGCGCAGCCTGTCGTCCACCTCTTCGCGGGGCCAGGAGATGCGCATGCTGTTCTGCGACATTTCCAGCCCGGACACGGACACGCCGCCCGCATTGGCCGCCTTGCCCGGGCCGTAGAGGATGCGCTCCTGGAGGAAGAGGTTCACCCCGGCGGGGGTGGTGGGCATGTTGGCCCCTTCCGCCACCACCTTCACCCCGTTGTTCACCAGATGCTGGGCGTCGGTTCCGTTGATCTCGTTCTGGGTGGCCGATGGAAAGGCGCAGTCGGCCTTGTGGTTCCAGAGGGGATCGCAGGTGCGGCCTGCCTCGCAGGCCGTGTAGACCGCCGAGGAGTACTTCTGGGCGTACTCCTCGATGCGCCCGCGCCGGATGTTCTTGAGTTGCTTGACGAACGCGAGCTTCTCCCGGTCGATGCCCGCCTCGTCGTAGATGTATCCGGAGGAGTCCGAGAGGGTCACGGGCTTTGCCCCCAGGTCCAGGAGCTTCTCCACGGTGTACTGGGCCACGTTGCCCGAGCCCGACACCAGGCAGACCTTGCCCTCCAGGGTCTCGTTGCGGGAGGCCAGCATCTCCGCGCTGAAGTAGACGCAGCCGTACCCCGTGGCCTCGGGGCGAATGAGGCTGCCGCCCCAGTTCAGGCTCTTGCCCGTGAGCACGCCCGAGAACTCGTTGGCCAGCTTCTTGTACATGCCGTAGAGGTAGCCGATCTCTCGCGCGCCCACGCCGATGTCCCCGGCGGGCACGTCGGTGAACTGGCCGATGTGCCGCCAGAGTTCCGCCATGAAGGCCTGGCAGAAGCGCATCACCTCGGAGTCCGACTTGCCCTTGGGGTCGAAGTCGGAGCCGCCCTTGCCGCCGCCCATGGGCAGCGTGGTCAGGGCGTTCTTGAACACCTGCTCGAAGGCCAGGAACTTCAAAATGCCGAGGTTCACGGAGGGATGGAAGCGCAGACCGCCCTTGTAGGGGCCGATGGCGCTGTTCATCTGGATGCGGTAGCCCCGGTTCACGTGGACTTCCCCGGCGTCGTCCTCCCAGGTGACGCGGAACATGATCACCCGCTCGGGCTGGACCAGCCGTTCCAGAATCTTCGCCTTGCGGTATTCCGGCCGCAGGTCCAGAAGCGGCTTGATGGACTCGAAGACTTCGCTGACCGCCTGATGAAATTCCTTCTCGTGCGGATCCTGGCTTGTAACGAGGGCCATCAACGCTTCCATCTCATCCTCCTGCAATGTGTTTCAGATGCGCAACATGCAGCCAGAGCGACACAAAAGCAAAGCAACGCGGATTCCGAGACAAAACAGGAGGATGCTACATGGCTTCTCCCGGCCGTCCCTCGGGGGACCAGCCGCGATGGCGGTAGTAATCCTTGAGCATGTGTTCGAGCTCTTCTTCCTTCAGGCCGCGCCCGTCCGGCAGGGCTTCCCTGTGAAGGCGTTTCGGCAGCCGGTCGTCGGCGGGGGTGAGGCCCTCACGCAGGTTGAAGGTGCGCGTCATGTCCGATATGTGGGCCGCGCGCCGCCGCAGGGCCTCTTTGGAGGCGTCCAGGCCCGTGACCAGGGGAATGACCTTCTCCAGCTCCTCCCAGGTGTAGAGGTCGCGGAAGAAGCGGCAGAGGATCAGGGTGTCGAAGATGGTCAGCCTGTCCTCGTAGTCCACGAGCATCTCGGCCTTGTCCTCGATGGCGTCGGCCGGGATGAATCCGGCCAGCTCTGGCTTGTAGAAGGTGGTGCGCAGGTGGCAGGCCCCCCGGTCCGAGGTGGCGTAGGCCAGGCCCATGCCCTTGAGCACGCGCGGGTCGTACCCTGCGGGCTCCATGCCCTTCACATGGATGGCCAGGTCCTCCAGGCCCCAATGCCGGGCGGCGGGCACGATGCCCTGGGAGAGCACCTCGCCCGCGCCGCGCCCGGCCGCCATGTCCTCGATCAGGCGCGCGGCGGCCTGGGCGTCGCCGTAGGCGATGTCCGTGAAGCCGCGTCCCTGGGCGTTGGCCTCCATGGCCAGGGCGCAGAGGTTTCCTGCGGTGATGGTGTCCATGCCCAGGCGGTCGCAGAGGTCGTTCAGGTAGACCACTTCGCCCATGTCCTCGATCATGCACAGGCCGCCGAAGGCGTAGATGGTCTCGTATTCGGGGCCTTCCAGGGTGAGCCCGGCGTGACGGCCGGAGCGCAGGGTGGCCATGCGCCCGCAGGCCATGAAGCACTTCAGGCAGGCGTGGGGCGTTACGTCGTGCTCCTTGTGGAAGGTCTCGCCGGAGATCCTTTCCCAGTGGGCGCAGTTGCCCTGGCTCCAGTATTTGGCCGGGAACGCGCCCACGGTGTTCATGAGGGCCACCATCATGGTGGTGCCCTGGGCGCGGTAGGCCTTCACGCCCTTGTTCTCCACGCCCGCCTTGGCGAAGGCGGCGGAGTAGGCGCGGAGCCCCTTGGAGTCGAAGGGCTCACGCTTGCGCTCGCCTTGGAAGACCACGGCTTTCACCCGCTTGGAGCCCATCACCGCGCCCACGCCCGCGCGGCCAGCGCAGCGCCACTTGTCGTTGGCGATCATGGCGAAGCGCACAAGCCGCTCCCCGGCAGGGCCGATGACCACGGCCCCGGGCCTGCCGTGCTCGCGGCCGGGCAGGGCGAAGCGCTCCAGGGCGGCCTCCTCGGTCTGGTAGACGTCCATGCCCCAGAGGCCGGAGGCGTC
>NZ_JBZVFJ010000138.1:0-8791 GCF_058402725.1 Fundidesulfovibrio sp.
GAATTACGAATAGTTGGAAGGTCTATTGAGGCGTTTTACCGTGCAGGGGTCTCACCATACCGAGACAAAAGGAATATACCATGCTCAACGACCAAGAACTCGTTAAGTCTGTCTCTAACATACTGCAAAGATCCGAAAGACAAACAGACATAGACAGACTTGTCGAAATATATGTTGACTCTGGCATCTTGCCGCAACTTCAAAACAGAAACCACCAAATACTCTACGGGAGACGTGGCACGGGCAAAACACACATACTACGTGTTCTAATGAAAAACATTGAAAAAGCTAGCAACTCGAAACCAATCTATTTTGACTGCAGAACATTTGGAAGTTCTTCTCAGTTTACAGACACAACAATCCCCATGGGAATCCGATGCTTGTCCCTTTTCAAAGACTTCTCCAGTGTAATCTACAATGAACTCCTTGAGGCAATCGCAACCTATGGCGAAGAAAAAGACCAACCATTCGACCTATTAGTCGACCTAAGCAACGCCTTGTGCAGCCGCAAGGAATCATACACAAGGACATCACTCAAAGTTGAACAATCAAATGAAACAAAACAAACAGATGGCATCAAAGCGGAAGCGTCACTCCGCTCACCAAAACTCAGCCTTGAGGCAACAAAGGCAACTGGATCGGCAACAAAATCAGAAACATCTTTCTCTATTTTAAGTGAAGACAAAGTAATTTTCGGAGATATCCACAGCCTTCTTTCTGCAATCCTCGACAGACTCAACATCGACTTATTCCTACTCATCGACGAATGGTCTTCTTTGCCAACCGACATTCAACCATACTTCGCCGAATTCCTTAAGCGCAGCTGTCTCCCATGCAGCAGAATCTCTGTAAAAATTGCAGCCCTTGAGTACAGGTCTGAATTTCACAGGACGGACAATGGCCAGACCATAGGCATCGAACCCGGTGCCGACATTACCATAGCACTGGACATCGACGACTATTATGTTTATGATCGAAACCCAACCCAAATATCACAGCTATTCTCAAACATACTCTATCGTCACATCGAAAGCGGACTACCCCAGGATTATTTTCAAACAACATTATCCATTTCAGGCCCCATACACCTCCCTTCTCGCCTGTTCACCTCAAGCAAGGTGTTCGACGAACTGGTCCGCGCTTCGGAGGGTGTTGTACGCGACCTGATTAACATCTTTATGAATGCATACTTTGACGCCCTACGGAGAGGCAGAAGCAGCATCGATAGACAGTCCGTAATTGAGTCTTCGCGCAGTTGGTTTGAAAAGGACAAGAGTGAAGCGCTCGACGACGACTTACGCAAAGTTCTCGAGCGAATTGTGGGCGAAGTAATCGGCAACAAAAGAGCCCGCTCATTCATGCTCTCCAGAGAACTTCAAAAGAACCAAACTGTTCAAAGACTATTCGACATGCGAGTTATCCACCTTGTACAACGAGGATACGCTGACAAGGATAACCCTGGAAAACGGTACAATATCTACTGCCTCGACTACGGAACATACGTTGACATGATCCAAACAAAAGGCATGCCCATCGACTATTCAACGCACAAACACATTGAAGGCGAAGAGGAAGAATGGATCGTGCCCTTTGACGACAAAAGAAGCATACGTAGAATCATTCTTCAAGAAGACATCCTACATCCACAATAGATATCAACTCATAGTAGCTAATGAAATAAGGCCGCCCCCTCACGGGGGCGGCCTTCTTCAAACCGTCTGTCTTTCGTCTCGGCCGTCTTCCGGCCGTCTCTCGCTCTTCCTCTGCGCGCCTAGTCGCCCAGCACGTAGCTGAAGATCAGCGGGGCCACGATGGCCGCGTCGGAGTTGATCATGAACTTGGGCGTGTGGATGTCCAGCTTGCCCCAGGTGATCTTCTCGTTGGGCACTGCGCCCGAGTAGGAGCCGTAGCTCGTGGTGGAGTCGCTGATCTGGCAGAAGTACGCCCAGAACGGCGTGTCTTCCAGCTCCAGGTCCTGGATGAGCATGGGCACCACGCAGATGGGGAAGTCGCCCGCGATGCCGCCGCCGATCTGGAAGAACCCGATGGGCGTCTTCTTCTTGGCCATCTCGATGTACCACTTGGCCAGGTGCTCCATCTGCTCCGTGCCGTGGCGGATGGCCCCGTGGCTCTTCACGTTGCCGCTCATCACCTCGGAGACGAAGATGTTGCCCAGCGTGCAGTCTTCCCAGCCGGGCGTGTAGATGGTCACGCCCATCTCCTTGGCCGCCAGCACCCACGAATGCTCCGCAGGAACCTGGAACAGCTTCTCGATGCCGGGCTGGTCCAGCAGGTCGTAGATGAACTCGTAGGGGAACTTGGGCTTGCCCTCGTCGGCCGCCTTCTTCCACAGCTTGGCGATGTCGCGCTGCACCTGGCGCAGCACGCCCTCGGGGATGCAGGTGTCCGTGACGCGGTTGAAGCCCGCGTCGTAGAGCTCCTTCTCGGCCTCGGGCGAGAGGTCCCGGTAGTTGGGGACCATCTTGTACTCGTTGTGGTTGAAGAGGTTGAACAGGTCCTCTTCAAGGTTGGCCGCCGTGCAGCAGATGGTGTGCACCTTGCCCTCGCGGATCATGCGCGAAAGGATGATGCCGATCTCGCACGTGCTCATGGCGCCGGCCATGGTCAGAAACATCTGGCCCCCGCCGTCGAGCAGGTCTTTCCAGGCCTTGGCGGCGTCCAGCGTCTCGCGGGCGTTGAAGTGCCGGAAGTTGTGGTCCATGAATTGGGAAATGGTGGTCATAGCCGCTCCTTTGCCGCTCTCGGGACGCCCAGCGCGGGGCGCGCGTCCGGTGGTGCAGAATGGATTCAGTTTCTGAATGTGGTCTGTTCGCCTGCAGAATGGGCGAGCGCGCGCCGGACTCCGGCGGACACCGGCCGGATGCGGGCGCGCACGACGTCGCCTAAGAGCATTGCCCATACCAGACAACCAAGCGCCGCGTAAAGCCCGCCGACGCCCTTTCCTGGCCGGATTTTCTCCCGGCGGAGCGCCCGTCATTGTCCCGAAACGCGAGATGTTGTACGCTGCTCGAAACACCCTTCAGACAGAGACCACCCCGCCATGATCGACACCGAAGCGCCCTGGCTGGCCCACTACGACCCCCACGTCCCGCCCAGCGTGGACTACCGCCTCGAACCCCTCACGGCCATCCTGGACCGCGCCGCCCACGCCTGGCCCGAACGCACGGCCATCGCCTTCCGCAACTGGCGCTGCAACTACGCCCAGCTGCGCCAGCGCGCCGGACGCTTCGCAGCCGGACTGCGCCGCCTGGGCGTCACCCCCGGCGACCGCGTGGCCATCATGCTCCCCAACCTGCCCCAGACCCTCGTCAGCTACTGGGGCGCGCTCTATGCCGGGGCCACGGTGGTGTTCGTCAACCCGCTCTACATGGAGACGGAACTCCGCCACATCCTGGAGGACTCCGGGGCCAAGGTCCTCGTGGTGCTGGACCTCCTGCTTGCCCGGCACTCCCGGCTGCTGCGCGGGTCGAGGCTGGAACGCATCCTGGTCACGCGGGTCAGCGGCGCGCTTGGCTTCCCGCTCAACTGGCTCTACCGCCTCAAGGCCTGGCGCGAGGGCAAGCTGCCCCCCCTGGACCTGGACGGCAGCCGCGTGCTCGCCTGGGATTCCGCGCTGGCCCGCGCCCCCCTCTTCGAGCCAGGCGTTGACCCCGAGCGCGCCCTGGCCATGCTCCAGTACACCGGGGGCACCACGGGCCTGGCCAAGGGCGTGATGCTCACCCACCGCAACCTCTCGGTGAACATCCAGCAGGCCCGCTCCATCCTCTATTCCATCGGAGAGTCGCCCGAGGTCTTCCTGGGGCTCCTGCCCTTCTTCCACATCTACGGCCTCATGGTGAACGTGAACTTCGCCACGGACTGCGGGGCAACCATCATCCCCCTGCCCCGCTTCGACCCCCTGGAGACCCTGAAGGCCATCCACCGCCACAAGCCCACGGTGTTCCCCGGCACGCCCTCGGTGTACATGGCGCTCATGCAGCAGAAGGATCTGCCCCGCTACGACCTCAAGTCCGTGCGCTTCTGCATCAGCGGTTCCGCGCCGCTGCCCATCGATCTGCAGCGACGTTTCGCGGAGGTGACCGACGCGGAACTCGTGGAGGGCTACGGCCTCACCGAGGCCTCGCCCTTCACGCACATCAATCCCCTGGTGGGCGACCGAAAGGAGGGCTCCATCGGCCTGCCCTTCCCGGACACCATGGCCCGCATCGTGGACACGGCCGACCCCGGCAAGGACGTGCCCCCAGGCGCGCCCGGCGAACTGCTGGTGAAAGGCCCCCAGGTGATGGCGGGCTACTGGAACCGCCCGCAGGACACCGCGGAGGCGCTCCGCGACGGCTGGCTGCACACCGGCGACGTGGCCGTGATGGATCAGGACGGCTACTTCTTCATCGTGGACCGCAAGAAGGACATGATCATCTCGGGCGGCTACAACGTCTACCCGCGCGAGATCGAGGAAGTGCTCCACGCCCACCCCAAGGTCGCCGACGTGGCCGCCGTGGGCGTGCCCCACCGCACGCGCGGCGAGGTGGTCAAGGTGTTCGTGGCGCCCGTTCCCGGCTCGGAGCTCACGCGCGCCGAGGTGCTGGCCTGGTGCCGGGAGAAGCTTGCCGCCTACAAGACGCCCAAACACGTCGAATTCCTGGACGAGCTGCCCAAGACCTTCGTGGGCAAGGTGCTCCGGCGCGTGCTGCGCGATCGCCCCGGGGAGCAAAAGCCCGGCTAGCGCATCGCGCGTTCCTGTGGCATGATCCCGGGCGGAGGACGCCCATGGATTACGAGACGCCCGAAGACCTCTTCCACGACCCGGACGTTGGCCCCAAGCTCCTGGAGATGATCGACAACTCCACCTGGGCCAAGGACTTCTCCGAGGACGACGTCAAGCGGCTCTGCCGCTACCTGCGCCTGACCCGGCACGAACGGGGCTCCGTGGTGTTCGCCGAGGGCGACCCCGACGACTCCATGGCCATCATCCTGGAAGGCTCCATCGAGATCACCAAGAAAGACACCTCCCCCGAGCACAAGCCCAAGTGCCTGGTGCGCATCGGCCCCGGCCGCGCCTTCGGCGAACTGGCCCTCATCGAGGGGCCGCCCCGCTCCGCCACCGCCCGCGCCCTGGACGGCGTGAGCCTCCTGGTGCTCTCCCGGAACAACTACGAACGCCTCTGCGCCAAGGACCTGAAGCTCGCCCTCAAGGTGACCACCAACATCGCCCGGCTCATGAGCTTCCGGCTGCGCAACACCAGCGTGAAGCTTGTGGAATACCTGTAGAAGCGTACGCATCGGCAGCGCAGGCGCAGGCAGCGGATTCCCTCGCCGGGACCCGATGCTCCCGTGCCGCCTGAGAAACGTCCGCCCATCATCAGCCCATCACGGAGACGACATATGGCATTCAAGGACCTCCAGGACTTCCTGCACGCCGTGGAACGCCAGGGCGAACTGCGCCGCATCGGTGTGGAACTCGACAAAAAACTGGAAATCGCCGAGGTCACCGACCGGGTGAGCAAGGCCGCAGGACCGGCGCTCCTCTTCGAGAACGTGCGCGGCAGCCGCTTCCCCGTGCTCACCAACACCCTGGGCTCCGAACGGCGCATGAACATGTCCCTGGGCGCGGAAAGCTTGGACGAACTGGCCTCGAAGATCGAACTGTTCATGGAGATGAAGAAGCCCGACGGCATCATCGAGAAGCTCAAGCTCCTGCCCAAGCTCGCCCAGATGGCCAACATCTTCCCCAAGACCGTCTCCAGCGGCCGCTGCCAGGACGTGGTGCTCACCGGCGACCAGGTGGACCTCTCCATCCTCCCCGTGCTCACCACCTGGCCCGGAGACGCCGGGCCCTTCATCACCCTGCCCCTGGTGATCACCAAAAACCCCGAGACCGGCACGCGCAACATGGGCATGTACCGCATGCAGGTCTACGACCGGAACACCACCGGCATGCACTGGCACAAGCACAAGGGCGGGGCCTACCACTACCACCTGGCCGAAAAGCGCGGCGAACGCCTCCCCGTGGCCGTGGCCCTGGGGCCGGACCCGGCCGTCACCTTCGCCGCCACCGCGCCCATCCCCGACGAGATCGACGAGTTCCTTTTCGCTGGCTTCATCCGCCAGTCCCCCGTGGAGCTGGTGCGCTGCAAGACCTGCGACCTGGAAGTGCCCGCCAACGCCCAGTTCGTGCTCGAAGGCTATGTGGAGCCCGGTGAGCGTCGCCGCGAAGGCCCCTTCGGCGACCACACCGGCTACTACTCCCTGGCCGACGACTATCCCGTGTTCCACGTGACGGCCATCACCCACCGCTCCGACGCCATCTACCCCGCCACCCTGGTGGGGCCGCCCCCCATGGAAGACACCTACATGGGCAAGGCCACCGAACGCATCTTCCTGCCGCTCATCAAGAAGCAGCTTCCCGAAGTGGTGGACATGAACCTCCCCGTGGAAGGCGTGTTCCACAACCTCTGCTTCGTCTCCATCGACAAGCGCTACCCCGGGCAGACCCGCAAGGTGATGTACGCCCTCTGGGGCATGGGCCAGATGATGTTCACCAAGGCCATCGTGCTGGTGGACAAGGAAGTGAACGTGCAGAACGTCTCGGAAGTGCTCTGGCGCGTGGGCAACAACGTGGACTGGCGGCGCGACATCGTGGTGGTGGACGGCCCCACCGACGCCCTGGACCATGCAGGCCCCCTGCCCCATCTGGGCGGCAAGATCGGCATCGACGCCACCCGCAAAGGCCCCGACGAGGGACACCACCGCGAATGGCCCGACGCCCTGACCATGAGCCCCGAAGTGCGCGCCCGCATCAGCCAGCTCTGGCCCAACCTGGGCATCGACTGAGCCGCGACCGTCTCCGCCCGACGCACAGCGCACCTCCCGAGGCCTTTCCAAGGGCCGTGCCCTCACGGGGCACGGCCCTTGCTTAGTACGCGTCAAAGACCCAGACCCGGCATTCTTTTCCCGCCGGGCGACACAGAGGTGCGCCCATGATCACCGCCATGGAAAACTTGGTTCCCCAGACAGCTCAAAGCGCCGCCACTGCCGTCGACGCCGCCGACCCAGGCCTCTTCGCGGCCCAGATCGCCCAGGCAATCCAGACCAACCTGGCCATGCAGGCGGCCAGCCAACCCGGGCCTGCCGCCGAAAAACCCGCTTCACCGGACAGCGCCGTGCTCATGAACCTGCACCAGCACGCCGGAGCGGCCTTTGCCAGCCGCAACACGATGGCCACCACCGCCGCATTCCTGCTCATGAACCAGCAAATGACACGCATGGGACTGCTGGCAGCGCCCGTAACGCCAGCCAATACCCAAACAACCTCCTCCTCGACGACGTCAAGCTCCGCAGCGACGACAGCCGCCACGAAGAAGACCACCACTGCGGCGACCAACAGCACGTCCACGACCGCAACCACGACCACAACCTCCGCGTCGGCATCCTCCGCCCAACAGACCGCCAGCAACGCGGGGAGCACCGGGAGCACCGCCAAGACCACGACAACATAGCGCTCCGATCCGCTGCCGCCGCTGGATGCGCAACCAGCGGCGACGCCATGAGGCGTCGGGCCTGGCAGGCGGCGGAAGCATCCGAAGTCTCAGACAGGCCACCGGCTGGGCCGTCGGGAGGAAGCCCTCTGCCCGAGGCCTGGCCCTTTGGCTGCCCACCTTGCTTCGCGGATTTCACCGGAGACCACCGCGTTGGCCGCCCTCGGCGCCGCGACGCTCCGGGCCTTGCCTGCTCTGGGCAACTGGGCTAATTGCTTCAATTGCTTCCGCAGTTGCCCTTCAGGAGACCTTCATGAGCACCTACCCCGCCGTCAGCCTCGACGACGTCTGGCGCGCCTGCGACCCGGACGAAGCGCTCCAGCCGGGCGATGAACGGCGTGTGGACCTCAACGACGTACGCTCAGCGGACGACATGGCCAGCCGGGTCGGATGGGAAATCCGGACGTCCCAGGACGGCAACTGGCTGCACAAGCTCGTCACTGGCCATCGAGGAAGCGGCAAGACCACCGAATTGCTCTGCCTGCGGGACCATTTAGAGAGAGACGGTCAATTCGTCGTCTATGTCGATATCGGAGAAAAGCTCGACCTGGGAGATGTTTCGTACCTCGACGTGCTGCTGGTGGTCATGCAGTCGCTGGGCGAGGCGCTGGAAGCAGCCGGTGTCGCCATCAACGAAAAGCTCCTTCGAGACATCAAAGATTGGTTTGCCGATCGCATCCTCACCTCGGTGGAAGAGCATGGCGGTTCGTCCTCAGCCCAGGCGGGCGGGGAGGCCGGCATCAGCATCCTTGGCATCGGCAAGCTTTTCGGCAAGGCCTCGGCCGAGATCAAGAGCGCCAGCTCCCAGCGCAAGGAAATCCGCAAGAAACTCGATCAGGACCTCTCCACTTTTCTTGCCCTGATGAAGCGCTACATCCTCGATGCCCGTTCCATGGTCAAGGTTCTGGAGAAGAACGGCATCGTGCTTATCGTCGATGCGTTGGAGAAGATCACCTACCGGACCAACAAGGAAATCTCCAACCACTTCGAGATGTTCATCCACCACGCCGACCAGCTGAAGATACCCGGATGCCACGTGGTCTACACAGTGCCCGTCTCCCTGGTCTTCAAGGCCCAGCTCGGAGACGCCTGGCCGGACGGATACTATCTCATCCCCATGGTCAAGCAGAACACGCCCGAGGGCCGGGCCGCGCTCCTGGAACTGGTGGGCAAACGCGTGGACATCGCGCGGGTATTTGAAACCCTGGACACCGTGGACGATTTCATCTCACTCT
>NZ_JBZVFJ010000139.1:0-8759 GCF_058402725.1 Fundidesulfovibrio sp.
CCGAGGAGTTGGGCGGTGCGGGTTTTGTCGCCGTTTGCGATGCGGAAGGCGCGGTGGATGGCGCGGGTTTCGGCGTCGCGGACCACGTCGTCGAGGAGGAGGCTTTCGGGGAGGTCGTCGTGTTCGGCGAGTGGTGCGGGTCCGTGGTGGAATTCCAGGGGGAGGTCGTCGGGTTCCACGGTGGGGCCGGGATTGATGAGGACGAGGCGTTCGATGAGGTTTCGCAGTTCGCGGGCGTTTCCCGGCCAGGCGTAATCCTGGAAGGCGCGCAGTGTTTCGGGAGTGAGGAAGATGGGCGGGCGGTGGTAGCGCAGGCTGAAGTGTTCGATGAAGTGCGAGGCGAGCATGGGGATGTCTTCCTTGCGCAGACGCAGGGGTGGGAGGAAGACGGGGACGACGTTGAGCCGGTAGTAGAGGTCGGCGCGGAAGCGTCCGTCGCGGACCATTTCGAGGAGGTTGCGGTTTGTGGCGGCCACGATGCGCGCTTCGAAGGGGAGGTTCCGTTCTCCGCCGAGTCTGCGGAAAGTGCGTTGTTCGAGCACGCGCAGGAAGTCGGCCTGGTTGGCGGGTGGGATTTCGCCCACCTCGTCGAGGAAGAGGGTGCCGTCCTGGGCGAGTTCGAAGCTGCCTTTCTGTTGGCGGGAGGCGCCTGTGAAGGCCCCTGCTTCGTGTCCGAAGAACTTGTCGGCGAAGAGTTCACCCTTGAGGACGCCGCAGTTGACGGGGATGAAGGGTTTTTCCTTGCGGTTGGAGAAGACGTGGATGAGGCGGGCGAAGAGTTCCTTGCCGGTGCCGGATTCGCCCTGGAGGAGGACTGGCGCGTCGGATGGGGCCACCTGCGAGGCGAGTTTGTGCACGTCGCGCATGGCGCGGGAGCCGATGAGCACGGAGGTGACGCCGGTGGCTTCCCCTGGGAGTTCTTCGAGGTCCAGGCGTACCGGCAAATTTTTGCCGTTCTCCATAAAAGGGGCCTCCGTGGCGCAGACTGGGTGTGCGAAAGTGCGGCAAATCAATGCCGCACAAATTGGAGATAGCCTTTCGAGCATGTTTTTGGAAGCGAAAAGCGGCAAGTCCTTGCCAAAATGTGGCAAGCTTTTGCCGGACAGGAGGGCTGGATAATGGTTAACCATCCGTAATTTTTTAGATTTCGTCCAGGCATGCTTCTTGATTGTTCTTTAGCGAACAAGCGTGGGGGGCTGCGTCCGGGATGTCCGGACGGTCCAACGAGAATCCGGAAGCAAGGGAGAGCGTGCCAACATGAAATCGAGATGGTTGCGAGTGGGTATGGTGGTGCTGGCCTTGGGGCTGGCTGGGGCGGCGTTCGCCTACGCCGCGGGGGCGGACGGCGGCAAGGCCATGGCCGAGGCGGCCCAGGCCGCGGGCGCGCCTGCGGGGCCGTGGTGGATGTGGCCGGCCATTCTGCTGGTGTTCTGCTTCGTGCTGGGCATCATCGCGGTGCTGGCGGGCGTGGGCGGCGGCGTGCTCTTCGTGCCGTTGGTGAGCGGGTTCTTCCCCTTCCACCTGGACTTCGTGCGCGGCGCGGGCCTGCTGGTGGCCCTGGCGGGCGCGCTGGCGGCCGGCCCGGGTCTGTTGCGGCGCAACATGGCCAGCCTTCGTCTGGCCCTGCCCGTGGCGCTCATCGCCAGCGCCTGCGCCATCGTGGGCGCCATGATGGGCCTGGCGCTGCCCACCAACGTGATCCAGCTCTGCCTGGGCGGCACCATCCTGTTCATCGCGGTGCTGCTCCTGGTTTCCAAGAACACGGCCAAGCCCGTGGTGACCAAGCAGGACGCCCTGGGCATGGCCCTGGGCATGAACGGCGTCTACTACGACCCCTCCACCTGCGAGACCGTGGAGTGGAAGACCCACCGCACCCTGCCCGGTCTTCTGCTCTTCATCGTCATCGGCGTCATGGCGGGCATGTTCGGCCTGGGCGCGGGCTGGGCCAACGTGCCGGTGCTCAACCTGCTCATGGGCGCGCCCCTCAAGGTGGCCGTGGGCACCTCCAAGTTCCTGCTTTCCATCACCGACACGTCGGCCGCCTGGGTCTACCTGAACCAGGGCTGCGTGATTCCCCTGATGGCCATTCCTTCGGTCATCGGTCTCATGTGCGGTTCCTTCGTGGGCGTGAAGCTGCTGGCCAAGGCCAAGCCAAAGTTCATCCGCTACATGGTCATCGGCGTGCTGCTCTTCGCGGGCGGCAAGGCTCTGCTCAAGGGCCTGGGCTACTAACGTTTCCGAGACAAGGAGATCATCATGGCCGACGCGAAAAACGCCTGCGTCCCCGTCGAGACGCCCAAGGAACAAATCCTGTACGCCGACATCCTCTTCTGGGGATGCTGGGGCGGCCTGGCCCTCATGGCCGTCACCTACATCGTCTACCTTACGGGCCTGCTGCCCCCCCACGTTCCCATGGACGTGGTCACGAAGCTGTGGAGCCAGTCCGTGGGCACCTACCTGGAGAAGGGCAACGTGCCCAGCGGATGGGGCTGGGTGGTGCTCATGGGCAAGGGCGACTTCCTCAACTTCGCGGGCATCGTGCTCCTGGCGGGCCTGACCATCCTGGCCTACATCCCGCTGATCCCCGCGTTCCTTAAGAAGGGCGACAAGGTGTTCGCGCTGCTCTCCCTGCTCGAGGTGATCGTGCTCACGGTGGCCGCCTCGGGCATCGTGGGCAGTGGTGGACATTAGCGCCAAGGTCATGGAAAACGCCTAGACGCACCCCATGACCCGCCCCGCGCGATAAGGAAAACGCACGATGCCAATCCCCCCCGAAATCCTCGCTTCCATCGACCTTCCCGGCGTCCTGGACGGCCTGCCCCTGGGCGTGGCCGTCCTGGACCCGGAGGGCCGGGTGATCACGGTCAACAGCGCCCTGGAGCGCCTGACCGGAATCTCCAGGGAGGAGGCCCGGGGCGTGCCCTGCCGCCATGTGATCCGCTCGGGCCTGTGCCACAGGCGCTGCCCGGCGGAAGGCGGGGCCGACACGGACATCGTCAACCGCAACAGGGCGCGCATCCCCGTGCGCGTCAGCGCTGTGCCCGTGCGCGACGCCCTGGGGCGCGAGCTCTACCGCCTGGACATCGTGGAAGACCTGAGCGCGCTGCGCGAGATGGAGCGCCGCCTGGAAGAGCCCGGCGGCGTGGGCGGCCTGGTGGGCAAAAGCCCCGCCATGGAGCGCATCCTGCGCCTGCTCCCGGCCATGGCCCAGGCCGACGCGCCGGTGTGCGTCATCGGAGAGACCGGCGCGGGCAAGGACTCCGTGGCAGAGGCCATCCACAAGCTCTCGCCGCGCTCCCGCGAACCCTTCGTGCGCGTGGGCTGCGGCCCCACGCCGCCCCAGACCCTGGAGGCCGAGCTCTTCGGGCGCCGCGCAGCCTCGGGGGAGATCGTGCCCGGGGCCTTGCAGCGGGCAGGGGCCGGCACGGTCTACCTCTCCGACGTGGGCGATCTGCCCGAGGAGCTCCAGGTGCGCCTGGTGCGCCTGCTCGACGAGGGCGTGGCCGTGCCGGCCGGGGGCAGCGCCCCCCTGCGCTGCCAGGCCCGGGTGCTGGCCTCCTCCGGCGCGAGCCCCGAGGAGCTCACCCGGCAGGGGCGTCTGCGCCAGGACCTGGCCTACCGCCTGGGCGCGCTGCGCGTGGACCTGCCGCCCCTGCGCGAGCGCCCCGAGGACATCGAATTCCTGCTGGCCCATTTCCTGGAGGTGTTCGCCGCCAAGTTCCGCAAGGACGTGCGCGCCTTCACCCCCAAGGCCAGGCGGCTGCTCCTGGCGCACGACTACCCAGGCAACGTCCGCGAACTGCGCAACATCGTGGAGTTCGCCGTGATGGTCTGCACCAAGCCCGCCATTCCGCCGGCCTGCCTCCCGGCGCACCTGCTGGGCCTGCTGGGCCAGGGCGGGGAGGAGTAGGCCATGCGTCCCAAGAGAATTCTCGTTCCCCTCCACCGCGACGAGGTGGCCCCCCGGTTCGACCTGGCCGGAGAGGCCCTCATCGCCGACGTGGACCCGGGGGAATCCGGCTTCACCGCCGAGGAGTACCTTCTGCCCCAGGCTTCGGCCGAGGGCCTGTGCGACCTGGTGCTGCGCAAGGACGTGGACGTGGTGGTCTGCGGCGGCATCGAGGAAGAGTACTACCACTACCTGCGCTGGAAGCGGGTGGAGGTGCTCGACAACGTGGCCGGAAACGCCCGCGAGGCCATCGCACGCTTCGCGGCGGGACGCCTCAAGGCCGGCGAAATCCTCTTCGACAGGGGGCCAGGCCATGCTCGGTGACATCTTCCGCCGCCACTTCCGCGACCTGCACACCAGCGAGGACGCCATCTCGCCAGGGCGCTACAACGTGCTCAAGCGCAAGATCGTGGGGCTCATGGCCCTGGTGACGCTGTTGCCGCTGCTCTTCATGAGCGCCATCAACTTCATGGAGTTCCAGTCCACCATGGCCCGCGAGGTCCAGAATCCCTTGCGGGTGATCCTGGGCAAGACGCGCAACACCATCGAGCTCTTCCTGGCCGAGCGCGCCTCCACGGTGGCCTTCGTGGCCCAGGCCTACTCCTTCCAGGAGCTGGCCGACGAGCGCGCCCTGGGCCGCATCTTCCGCGTGATCCGCAAGGAGTTCGACGGCTTCGTGGACATGGGCCTCGTGGACTCCAAGGGCCGCATGGTCAGCTACGTGGGCCCCTACGACTTCAAGGGCCGCGACTACTCCGGGCAGGACTGGTTCGCCCAGGTGATGACCAGCGGCAAGTACATCTCCGACGTGTTCATGGGCTTCCGCAAGCTGCCGCACGTGGTCATCGCCATGCAGCACACCACAGAGGACGGCGAAACCTGGGTGGTGCGCGCCACCCTGGACACCCGCGTCTTCGACCGCATCATCGCCGCCATGAGCCTGGAGCCCGGCTCCGACGCCTTCCTGCTCAACCGCAAGGGCATTCTCCAGACCAGCTCCGCCCTCTACGGCAACGTGCTGGAGCCCTGCCCCCTGCGCCTGCCCCCCATCTCCTTCGAGCCCCAGGTGGTTGCCGCCAAGGACCCCGCCGGGCAGGACATCTACCTGAGCTACGCCTACTTCCCCACCACCGACTTCGTGCTCATGGCCACCAAGCCCCGACTCGGGGCCGTGAGCGCCTGGTACACCCTGCGCGGCGACCTGCTGCTCATCTTCGCGGTGGGCGTGGCGGCCATCTTCATGGTCACCTCCAAGGTGACGGGCATGCTGGTGAACCGCATGCGCGAGTCCGAGGAGCGCCGCTCCCTGGCCTTCCGCCAGGTGGAGCACGCCCAGAAGCTCTCCTCCATCGGCCGCCTGGCGGCGGGCGTGGCCCACGAGATCAACAACCCCCTGGCCATCATCAACGAGAAGGCCGGGCTCATGAAGGACCTCCTGGCCCTCCACGAGGATTTCAAGGGCAAGGCCCGGTTCTCCATCCAGGTGGAGGCCATCCTGCGCGCCGTGGAGCGCTGCCGGGGCATCACCCACCGCATGCTGGGCTTCGCCCGGCGCATGGACGTGAAGATCGAGGCCCTGAGCCTCAACGAGGTCATCCGCGAAACCTCCGGCTTCCTGGTGCGCGAGGCCGAGCACCGCAACGTGGAGCTTACCCTGGAACTCGACGAGAACCTCGCGCGCATCGAGAGCGACCGGGGCCAGCTCCAGCAGG
Source organism: Fundidesulfovibrio sp. (assembly GCF_058402725.1). NCBI lineage: Bacteria > Pseudomonadati > Thermodesulfobacteriota > Desulfovibrionia > Desulfovibrionales > Desulfovibrionaceae > Fundidesulfovibrio > Fundidesulfovibrio sp. The sequence goes on from NZ_JBZVFJ010000139.1 coordinate 5,662, forward strand.
TGATCCTGAACATCCTGAACAACGCCCTGGCCGCCGTGCCCGACAAGGGTCGCATCCTGGTGAAGAGCTGGAACGAAAGCCACGAGAGCGTGGGCTTCTCCATCACCGACAACGGCTGCGGCATGAGCCAGGACACCCTCAAATGCATCTTCGAGCCCTTCTTCACCACCAAACGCGGGAAAGGCACGGGCCTGGGGCTCTCCATCACCTACGGCATCATCAAGCGGCTGGGCGGGGAAGTGAGCGTGCAAAGCAAGGAAAGCGAAGGCAGCACCTTCTCCGTGGTGCTGCCCGTGATGGCCCCACCCTCGGCGGCCGTGGAGGCGCAATGATCATGAACGATTGGAAAATCCTCCTGGTGGACGACGAAGAGGAGTTCGTCTCCACCCTGTCGGAGCGCCTCTCCCTGCGCGGCCTGGAATGCCGCGTGGCCAAGGACGGCGAGGCGGGGCTGGCCATGATCGACCAGGACCCGCCCGACGTGGTGGTGCTGGACATGTTCATGCCAGGGCTCAAGGGCAACGAGGTGCTCCGGCGCATCAAGGAACGCCACCCCCGGGTGCAGGTGATCCTGCTCACCGGCCAGGGGGCCACCAAGGACGCCATGGAAGGAATGCGCCTGGGCGCGGTGGACTACATGATCAAGCCGCTCTCCATCGACGAGCTGACCGCCAAGATCGGCGAGGCCGTCAAGGCGGCAAGGAAATAGGCCCCGACATGGACCGCGCGCGCTTCATGGGCCGCATGGCCGCCAGCCTCAGCCACGACCTCTGCAACGTCCTGGCCGTCATCCAGCAGGCCTCGGGCCTCATGGGCGACTACCTCGCCCTGGCGCGCAAGAACCAGCGGCTCTCCCTGGGAGTGCTGCCCAGATTCAAGTACGACGCCAAGTTCCAGGAGATCATCGGACAGGTGCAGGTCCAGGTGGACCGCGGGCAGGACCTCTGCGAATCGCTCAGCCGCCTGGCCCACTCCTCCGACGACGCCCAGTCCCCCACGGACCTCGCGTTCGCGGCGTGGCTCATGGCGCGACTCTCGGGGCGCATGGCGAAGAAGAACAAGGTGGCCATCACCGTGGAGCCGGGCGACGGACGCGCCCTGGCGGAGGTGGCCATGGTGGACGCCCTGGCGGCCCTGGATGCGGCGCTTCTCGCCGCCGCCTGGCGCTGCCGCGAGCAGGGCGAACTGCGGCTTCGAGGCGGCCTCGAGGGCGACGAGGCCTACGTGGACATTCTGAATCCGGCGCTGAACGCCGGCGAGGCAGGCTCCCTGGCAGGGGAGCTGGCGGCGTGCCGGGGGCCCTTCCGGGCCAGGGCCGTCGAGGGCGGGGTGCGGCTGGGCTTTCCCAGGGCCGGCCGAGAGGGTTGAACGGTATTTCGGCGCGTGAGCGCCCAACGCTGGAAGGAGATACGCATGAACAAGATCAAGCTGCTTCTCGTGGACGATGAGGAGAACTTCGTCAACACCCTGGCCGAGCGCATGAAGATGCGCGACGTGCCCTCCAAGGTGGTCTATTCCGGCGAAGAGGCCCTGGAAGTGGTCAAGTTGCAGGAGCCCGACGTCATGGTGCTGGACCTGCGCATGCCCGGCATCGACGGCATGGAAGTGCTGCGCAAGGTGCGCGCCGTCAACCCCAAGGTGCAGGTGATCATCCTCACCGGCCACGGCACCGATCTCGACGAGGAAGAGGCCCGCAAGCTGGGCGCGTTCCACTACCACAAGAAGCCCATCGACATCGACGAACTCCTGGGAACCGTGAAGAAGGCCTACCGCGAGCGTATCGAGGACGCCATGGTGGCCGCCACCCTGGCCCAGGCCGGCGACTTCGACGGCGCGCAGGAAATCCTCGACGAGAACAGGTAACCGGGAGCGGGCCATGCGCCCAGACGTCCTGCTCATCGACGACGAGCGCGATTTCGTGGAGCTCCTGGCCCAGCGCCTGGAGGCCAGGGATCATCCGGCGCTCGCGGCCTACGACGCCGCCGGGGGAATCGGGCTCATGGAGCAGGGAGCCCTCCCCGTGGTGGTGCTCGACGTCAACCTCCCGGACCGGGGCGGCCTGGAGGTGCTCGAAGAGATCCGTCGGCGCTGGCCGCTCACCCAGGTGGTGATGCTCACCGGCCAGGCCGATCTGGGCACGGCCGTTGCCGGGATGAAGCTGGGCGCGCAGGACTACCTGGTGAAACCCACCGACGTGGAGGCCCTGGTGCGCGCCATCGTGCGCGCCAAGGGCCGCTTCCGGGAGCAGTCCGAGAGCCTGCGCGTGGCCGACACCGCGCGCATGGCCTCCCTGGGCCGCCTGGCCGGGGGCGTGGCCCACGAACTGCTCAACCCCGTGAACACCATCATGCAGAAGGCGGGCTGGGCGGCGGAACTGCTGGAAGAACCGGAATTCCAGGCCTGCCCGGGCCTGCCCGAGGTGCTGGCCGAGCTCAAGGGCATCGAGGCCCAGAGCAGGCGCTGCAAGGACGTGGTGGGCACGCTCATGCGCATGGGCGGGCGCATCGACCCCAGGCCCTGCGAGTTCGAGATGTCCCAGGTCCTGGAGGCCGTGGCCGCCCAGGTGGAGGCCAAGGCGCGGGAGAGGGGCGTGCGGGTGGCGGTCTCCTGCCAGCCCGGGCTGCCCCGGGTGACGCTGCCCCGGGCCGAGATCGAGCAGGTGTTGCGCCTGCTGGCCGACAACGCCCTGGAAGCCATGGCCCAGGCCCGCGCGGAGGGCGCGCACGCCCGTGAACCCGGCGGGGCGGGCGGTCAGCCCGGGGAGTTTCCGGACGCTCACGCCCGAGCTGGCGGTCTGCTCAGCCTCGGGGCGTTCCTTGGAGAAAGCGGCGATCTGGAGGCGCGCGTGGCGGACACGGGTCCCGGCGTGCCGGAAGAGATCGCCCCCCACATCTTCGAGCCTTTCTTCTCCACCAAGGACGTGGGCCAGGGCGCGGGCCTGGGCCTGTCCGCCTGCAAGGGGATCATGCGGTCGCTGGGCGGCGACGTGCTCCTGGAGCGCGCGGGCGGGCCGGGCGCGGTGTTCCGCGTGCTGGCCCCGCTGCCGGTCGCGGGCCAGGGGGGCTGAGCCGCGTCTGGGCGGCGCGCCCCAGCCGGGG
>NZ_JBZVFJ010000140.1:0-8735 GCF_058402725.1 Fundidesulfovibrio sp.
GGCCGTGTCCGAAGCCATGGGCATCACGCGCCGCGCGGTGATCTACTACGAACAGGGCGCGCGCCTGATCCCCAAGGTGGTGACGCTGGCCTGCAAGGCCCTGGAGGCGGAGAGGGCGGCGTAACCATTCCTGTCCTGGGCAATTTACGAGTAAGAGGGCAATATGGTCCAAATGAAGTATTTTGGCGACGACCGCGACTATTTCAAGTACGATCTAATAACGCACATCATCCGCAACACCCCAATACAAAACTATTCCTTTGTGCCCATGCTCACGGAACACCGGGGAGACAACGAGGGAAACGTTAAACCATCTCAAAAGAAAAGTCGTTCAAAAGATCTCTACCAGTACATTCAGCAATGCAAAACAAAAAGCCTATCACACTGGCGACGCTGGATATCACACCACGTAATATCCTACAATACTGTTCAACCAGAAGACGACACCTATTATTCTTACGCATCACGCACATCATACTGGGAACAATTCACCACTGTAATTTCATCAGCAAACTCACTTGTATTTATCGATCCAGACATAGGACTGGAGCCAAACAGCATGCGCTATATGCTTAAAAACGGAGCGGATAAGTATATCTTACTGTCAGACGCCAGCAAAATAGTCAGAAATATTAATGACTCATCAGTTTTAATGATCTACCAGCACCTGCAAAGAGACAGGCGTACACATACTGAATCAATCAGATACAAGCTGTCGCAAATACAATGCACAAGTCATTGCATAAACACAGCTTCATACAAAGAAAACGACTTAGCGTTCTTATTTGCAACAAAATCACAAACGCAATACACGCACCTGAAGCAATCGCTTGAATCGTACTTCAATTCCAGCCACAGCACAGACAAACACCTACACGCACTATGACTCAACACAATTCATAGTCATGCATCCCAATCCTTAGGTACAGCATGAGCAACAACTGATAAGAATCAAACACTTCGCCACTCGGACCAAATAACGAAAAAACCCCGGGGTCGCCCCCGGGGTTTCTCGTTCATTCATGCCCAGCGCGGCGTTTCGCCGCCCCGCTCTATTCTTCCTTGGCCTTCTTGTGCTCCGCGATCACCTTTTCGGCCACCGGGGGCGGGGCGTCCTCGTAGTGGTCGAACACCATGGTGAACGCTCCCTGGCCGCCCGTCATGGAGCCGAGCGTCTTGGCGTATTCCTGCATCTCGCTCATGGGCACGTGGGCCTGCACTTCCGTCACGCCGCCCACGGCGTCGCTGCCCAGCACCTTGCCGCGGCGGCTCGAGAGGTCGCCGATCACGTCGCCCATGAAGTCGTCCGGGATCGACACGCTCACCAGCGCGATGGGCTCCAGCAGCACCATCTTCAGCTTCTCGCACGCCGCCTTGAACGCCAGCGACCCCGCGATCTTGAAGGCCATTTCGGAGGAGTCCACCGTGTGGAACGAGCCGTCGTACAGCTCCACCCGGAAGTCCACCATGGGGTAGCCCGCCAGCGCGCCGCGCACCGCCGACTCCTGCACGCCCTTGTCCACCGCCGGGATGTACTGGCGCGGGATCGACCCGCCCACGATGGCGTCCACGAACTCGTATCCTTCGCCCCGGGCGCGCCCCTCCATCCTGATCCAGCAGTCGCCGAACTGGCCGCGCCCGCCGGTCTGCTTCTTGTGGCGGCCCTGCACCTCGGCCTTGCCGCGCACGGTCTCGCGGTAGGGGATGGTGGGGGCCTTGAGCACGATGCCCACCTTGTAGCGCCGCCTGGCCTTCTCCACGGCCATTTCAACGTGGCTCTGGCCCTGGCCGGAGAGGAGCATGTCGCCCGTCTCCTCGTTGCGGGTGAGCCTCAGGCTCACGTCCTCGTCCAGGAGCTTGGCCATGGCCTGGAACACCTTGTCCTCGTCGCCCTTCTCGGCCGGGGCCAGGGCGTAGGAGATCATGGGCTCGGGCAGCTTGGGCTTGAGGAACTTGAAGGGGTGCTTCTCCTCGCAGAGGGTGTCGCCGGTGCGCGTCTCCTTGAGCTTGGCCACGGCGACGATGGCGCCCGGGCCTACGGGCTCCTTGCAGGGGCTGGTCTGGCTGCCGGTCATGGTGAGCAGGCCGCCGAAGCGTTCCTTGGCGTCGGAGCGCATGTTGAGCAGCGTCGCGTCGGGCGTCACCGTGCCGGTGAGCACGCGCATGATGGAGAGCTGCCCGGCGAACTGGTCGAACTGGGTCTTGAGCACGAAGCAGGCAGGGGGCGCGTCGGGGGAGACCTTCACGAAGGAGCCGTCCTCGGCCTCCACCACCTTCTCGCCCACGGGGGTGTCCAGGGGCGAGGGGAAGAACACCTGCACGGCGCTGAGGATGCGCTGCCCGCCCATGCACTTGAGGCCCGAGGCCACCATCACCGGGTAGATCTCCGCGCAGACCACGGCCTTGCGCATGGAGGCCTCCAGGTCGTCCAGGGAGACGGACGCGGGGTCCTCCAGGTAGCGCTCCATGAGGGTCTCGTCGCACACGGCGATCTCTTCCATCATGGTTTCGCGCAGGCCCTCGATCTCCTCGGCCATGTCGGCGGGGATGGCCATCTCGCTGATCTTGCCCGAGGCGTCGAAGCCGTAGGCCTTGTTCTCCACGATGTTCACCACGCCCGCGAAGCTCTCGGCCTTGCCGATGGGCACGTTCTGGAGGAAGGGCTTCACGCCCAGCTGGTTCTTGATGCCGTTCAGGGCCATCTCGTAGTCGGCGCGGTCGCGGTCCATCTTGGTGATGAGGAAGATGGTGGGCAGACGGAACTTGGAGACCTCCTGCCAGAGCTTGCGCGTGAGGGGCTTCACGCCGTCCACGGCGTCCACCACGAAGATGACGGCGTCCACGCTGGCCAGCACGTAGCCCAGGTCGCCGGTGAAGGCGAGGTCGCCGGGGGTGTCGATGAGGAAGTGGCGGTTCTTCTGCCACTGGAAGGTGGCGAAGCCCGGCTGCACGGAACCGCGCCGTTTGATCTCTTCGGGCTCGTAATCCAGGGTGGTGGCGCCGTCTTCGATCTTGCCCAGTTTCGGGACGGCCCCGGCGACATACAAAAGCATTTCGGCCACGGTGGTCTTGCCGCAACCGCCGTGGCCGATGAGAGCGTAGGTCCGCTGGTTTTTCAGAACGTCGAGCATGCCGGTCTCCCTGAATGTCTTTAGAGGTTGATCCGCGAAGCCCAAACCACCAAACGACTCCGCTCCCCCGGGAGCGGCCGGTTCACCACATTGGGTTGCAATGTAACCGGAACGCCACCTCCGCGCAACCACTCCCGGCGAATGAGGCACGCCAAACCCGCGAAGAAGCCGAAAATTCCGGCGCTCGCCCTCCGTACAGGGGCGGATTGCGGTTGTGCGCCCGCTCGCATGGGCATATGATACCAGGAGCCACACGACGGAGGACATCATGGCCCTTGTTGCCCTTGCCGACGATTCCATGTTCCAACGCTTCTTCCTGCGCAAGATCGTCAGCGAGCGCGGCCACGAAACCGTCGAGGCCGCCAACGGACGCCAGCTGCTGGAACTGGTCGAGGCGCGCACGCCCGACCTGGTGATCATGGACCTCAACATGCCCGAACTCTCCGGCCTGGAGCTTCTGGAAATCTTCCACGCCCGGGGCGTGGGCTTCCCCGTCGCGGTGATCACCGCCGACATCCAGCACACCACCCGGGCGCGCTGCCTGGAGTTGGGCGCTGCCGAGGTGCTCAACAAGCCCGTGGACGAGGCCGCCGTGGTCGGCGTGCTCTCCCGCAGACTCCCCGGCTGACCCCGGCCCCCACCCCGCAGAACCGCACGCCATGACCGATCCGGCGCTCCTGGCCATCTTCCGCGACAGCTGCCTGGACCAGATGGCCAGGGCCGAGGCCGCGCTCCTGGGTCTGGAATCCGCCCCGCCGCAGGACGCCCGGAAGGCCGTCGAGGCCGTGTTCCGGGCCGTGCACACCGTCAAGGGCGACGCGGCCACCCTGAGCCTGGCCGGGCTGGCCGCCCACTGCCACGAGATGGAGACCGTGCTCTCGGCCCTGCGCGAAGGCCTGCTGGAGGGCTCGCCCGCGCTGGTCTCGGCCCTGCTGGCGGCCTTCGACTCCCTCAAGGCCGCGCTCGCGGCCCTCGGCAACGGCCCCGGCGAGGCCCTGCTCACCCTGGACGCCCTGGCCCCGTGGCTGGGAGGCGGCGCGGTGGAAGACCCCGCCCCGGCGTGCGGTTGCGTCGCGGAGCCCGATGCGGCCGCGGCCGAGCCGCAGGACCTCAATTATTCCGTCTCTCCCGCCCGGCTCGACGCACTGCTCGACCGCCTGGGAGAGGCCATGCAGACCCAGGCCCGCCTGGCCGCCGCCGCCCGCCGGGACGCCGACGCGCGCTACCTGGAGATGGTGTCGGACCTGGAAAGGGAACTGGGGCATCTGGGCAAGTGCGTCCTGGAGATGCGCCTGCTGCCCTTTTCCAGCGTCACCCCGCGCTACCGCCGCATGGTGCGCGACCTGGCCGCCGCCTCGGGCAAGGACGTGGCCCTGCGCGTCCAGGGCGAAAAGACCGAGATGGACAAGGCCCTCATCGAGCAGCTGGGTCCTGCCCTGGTGCACCTCCTGCGCAACGCCGTGCGCCACGGCCTGGAGACGCCCCAGGCGCGGCTCATGGCCGGAAAGCCCCCCCGGGGCGAGATCGCGCTGGACGTGCGCCAGGACGGCGGAGAGGTGATCGTGACCGTGGCGGACGACGGCGCGGGCATCGACGCCCAGGCCGTGCTGGCCCAGGCCGAGCGCGCCGGGCTGGCGCGCCGGGGCGCTGAGCCGGGCCGCGAGGACGCCCTGGACCTGATCTTCGCTCCCGGTCTCTCCACCTCGCGGCAGGTGGACGGCGTGTCCGGCCGGGGCGTGGGCCTGGACGCCGTGCGCGCCTCCATCGAGGAACTGGGCGGCTCCGTGCGGGTGACGAGCGTCCCCGGGCGCGGCGCGTCCTTCGAGCTGCGCGCGCCCCTGAGCCTGTCGCTGCTGGAGTGCCTGCGCGTGCGCGTGGGGGAGGAGCGCTTCTACTTCCCCATGGAGTGCGTGGAATCCTGCCAGGAGGCCCCGCGCCCCACGCGCCGGGGCGATGCGGCCACGTTCGCGCTGGAGGGCAGGGCAACGTGCTGCCTGCGCCTGGACAATTTGCTGGGGGTCCGGGGCGACGCCGCTCCGGTGTGCCACGTGGTGGTGGCCTCCCACGCGGGGGAGCGCTTCGGGGCTGTGGTGGACGAGGTGCTGGGGCTGGTGCAGGTGCTCGTGAAGCCCCTGGACCGCAAGCTGCTCTCCCAGGACTGCTTCCTGGGCGCGGCCCTGGGCGAGGAAGGCGAGATGCGCCTGATCCTGGACCCGCGCTTCCTGGCGCGCCGCGCGGCCGGGGAGAAGAGCCCCTAGGCCCGCTCCACCCTGTCGCGGCCGTTGGCCTTGGCCTGGTACATGGCCTGGTCGGCGCGCAGGAAGAGGGTCTCCAGGGTGTCCTCCGGTGCAAGCTCCGCCAGGCCCAGACTCACCGTGAAGCGGATCGTCCCGCCGGGCCAGGGGATGGCGATGGCGCGCACGCGCTCCAGGATGCGCCCGGCCAGCACCCGCGCACCCTCCATGTCGGTTTCGGGCAGGATCAGGCCGAACTCCTCGCCGCCCAGGCGGCCGAAGGTGTCGGCCCCGCGCAGCTCGTCTGAGCAGGCGCGCACGAAGGTCTTCAGGGCGTCGTCCCCGGCCAGGTGCCCCCAATGATCGTTGATGGCCTTGAAGTGGTCCAGGTCCAGCACCGCCACCGAGAGGGCGTGCCCGTGCCTGCGACAGCGGCGCACCTCCCGGTGCAGGGCGTGCAGGAAGGCCCGCCGGTTGGCGATGCCCGTGAGGATGTCCTGGGTGACCAGCTCGCGCAGCTTGGCCTCCACGCGCTTGCGCCGCTTCACCTCCTGCTCGAGGCTCAGCTTCACGCGCAGGTTTTCCTGGAGGCGGTTGTGGATTTCGGTCACGTCCTGGAGGGAGAGCACCACGTGCTTCACGTGGGCCTCGCAGGAGGGCACGCCGTAGGCCACGGAGTGCTGGAGCCTGAGCGACCCGTCGGGCAGGCGCGCTGGCAGCAGGTGGTTGTGCAGGTGGTAGGAGAACACCGCCGGGGGCGCGCCGTGGAAGAGCTCCCGGATGCGCGAGGTCACCAGGGGGCGTCCCAGCTGCGGGAAAAGCCGGCGCGCGTCGCGTCCCAGCACCTCTTCCCGGGACAATCCGGTCCAGGATTCCAGGCAGGCGTTCCAGAAGCTGACGGTGAAGTCCTCTTCGAGCACCAGGATGCCCATGGGCAGGAAGTCCATGGCGTCGAAGGGGCCGCAGGAGACGCCCGCGGCGTTCATGCGCCCGCCTGCGCCAGAAGCCTGTCCAGGGAGCGCACGAGGCACTCGAAGGTGTCCATGGAGAAGAAGATGAGGATGTCGCCGTCGGCCACGCCGTCTTCCAGGCGGAAGCGGGCCTTGATGAGCAGCACCACGCGCTCCGAGGCGTTGCCGGAGGTGAGGATGTCCTGGATGCCGCTCTCGAAGTAGTCCGGCGGGAAGTAGCCGACGTTCTCGCCCAGCACGTTGACGATGGAGCCCATAACGCCGTTGAGCACGATGTTGCCCACCTCCTGGATGGCCCCGATGCGCAGGGAGTCCAGGTCCATGGGAGGGGCGTCCACCTGCCCCAGAAGCTGGGCGACCAGCCAGTTGGCGCTGTTTTTGGAAAACACCAGGCCCGTCCAGCCCGTGAACGCCCCCCGGAAACCCAGGCGCACGGCCGAGAGCACTTCCTCGAAGCCGCGGCCCGCAAAGTCGGGCGTCTCCCCGGGAGGAACGACGATCAGTTCCGGCAGTTCAAGCCGGACATGGACGCCGACCATCTGGTTGATCAACCCGGCGGCCTTGCCCGCGCCGATGTTGATCAGTTCCTTGAGAAGGTCCGTCTGCTGCAACGTAAGATTCATCACCACACCTGGAACGTCTTGTATCTTGGCCCCGTCCAGGACGCTAGCAGTTCCCCCTTGTTCGTTCAACGGCTTTCTCTTCCCTCGGGCGCACCGGGCGGGGCCGGGTTTGCAGGGGCGTGCGATTGCTGTATGGTGCCGTGGCGGCAGGAGAACACCGCCCGGAAGCCCCGGGCGCGAACTCTGGCCGCGCCACGCCCGGGAAGCGCCCCGACGGGCGGGGCGTCGCAGCGCCGGGGCGGCCCCATCGAGGTGACCATGCGTTCCTTCGCGCTTCTCCTGGCCTGTACGCTTCTGGCCTCCTGCTCCATGATCGGCCTGGGCGATCCGCCCAAGCGCCTTGAAGTGGTGGAATACGGCGTCTACAAGAACGGCGCGCTCGCCAAGACCACCACCGGCGTGCCCCGCGCCCCGGGCGTGAGCTTCGGCATGCGCGTGCGCGTCAAGGACGGCAAGGAAGGCCCCGCCGGCCCGCTCAAGGCCCGGGTGGTCACGGCCACGCCGGGGCTCATCGAGCCGGGGGCGGAGAAGCCGCGCAACGAATACGTCTCTGAAGTCACCCTGAGCCCGGGGCAGACCTTCGACGTGATCTTCACCGCCTCCCAGCCCTGGGAGCTGGTGAGCGGCCACTGGGAACTGCGCGTGGAAACGGCCGAGGGCGAGGTGCTCGCCCGGGAATTCGAACTCTACACCCCCTCCAACTGAGCCCCCATGGACCAGAAACCCAACATCGTCGTTCTGGACGGGGCCACCCTCAACCCAGGGGACAACCCCTGGGACGAGGTGGCCTCGCTGGGCGCATTCGCCCTGCACGACCGCACCCCCGGGGAACTCGCCGTCGAACGCGCCCGGGGCGCGGACATCGTGCTCACCAACAAGACCCGGCTGCCCGCCGCCGTGCTGGACCGCCTCCCGGACTGCCGCTTCGTGGCCGTGCTGGCCACGGGCTACGACGTGGTGGACGTGGCCCACGCCGGGTCGCGCGGCATCCCGGTCTCCAACGTGCCGGGCTACGGCGTGGAGTCGGTGGCCCAGTTCGTGTTCGCGCAGCTGTTGGCCCTGTGCCGCCGCGTGGAAACCCACGACGCCCTGGTGCGCTCCGGCGAGTGGACCCGGCGCGGCGAATTCACCTTCTGGGACACCCCCCAGGTCGAACTGGCGGGCAGGACCCTGGGCGTGGTGGGCTTCGGGGCCATCGGACGGCGCGTGGCCCAGCTGGGCGCCGCCTTCGGCATGAACGTCCTGGCCCACGCTCCCAGGCCCAAGGAGCCCCTGGACGCGCCCGGCTTCGCCTTCGTGGGCCTGGAGGAGCTCTTCGAGCGCTCCGACGTGGTGAGCCTGCACTGCCCCCTCACCAAGGGCAACGACTCCTTCGTGGACGCCCGCCTGCTGGGGCGCATGCGCCCCGGCGGATTCCTGGTGAACACCGCGCGCGGCAGGTTGGTCAACGAGGCAGACCTGGCCCGCGCCCTCAACTCCGGCCACCTGGCCGGGGCGGCCCTGGACGTGCTGGCCGTTGAGCCGCCCGATCCGGACAACCCGCTGCCGGGCGCGCGCAACTGCCTGATCACCCCGCACATGGCCTGGGCCTCGCTCACGGCGCGCAAGCGGCTCATGAGCATCACGGCGGCCAACATCCGGGCCTTCCTGGCCGGGCAGCCCCAGAACCTGGTCAACGCCGACTACCTTACCGAGACGGCGTAGCCGCCTCGGAAGACCCTCGCCAGGCGGCGGAAGCGTCGCGCGCCGCCAGGCCCCTTTGACGCAAAACGCCGG
>NZ_JBZVFJ010000141.1:0-8601 GCF_058402725.1 Fundidesulfovibrio sp.
GCGTGGATGTTGAAGGTCAGCCCCGACTCGTCGAGGTATTCCTTGTCCTCCTTGGCCACGCGGCGGATGATTCCGGCCAGGGTGTTCACGGCCTTGTAGATCTTGTCGGGAGGGGCGCAGGTTTCCAGGAACTCCTCGAAGTAGGTGACCACCTTGTCGCGCACGGAGCGCAGGCCCGAGGTCATGAAGAAGAGCGCGCCGGAGCCGGTTTCGTAGGTGCTCAGTTTCTGGGCCGTGGTCATCTCGTTGCCCGCGGTGATGCGGGTGTCGGCGATGCCCACCAGGCCTTCCTCCACCGTGATTCCAAGGCAAAAGGTCATTGTTCCACCTGCGTTTGCGGCTCCCCTCCGGGATAGCCGAAGAATTCGCGCCCGAGGTGGCTGTCCACCGCGTTCATGCGCGTCTGGAGCCGGTCCGTGAAGCGGTGCAGCCCCTGATCGAAGATTTCCTGGATGGTCAGATAAGAAAGGTCTGCGCAGAGCTGGCCCAGCAGACGCTCGCTCTCGTGGGAGAAGAAGCCCCGGCGCGAGCCCGTGACGGCCTGGAGCGAGTCCTGCACGTGGACGAGCCCGTGGAGCACGGAGCGCGGGAACTCGTGGTCCAGAAGCAGGAACTCGGCCACCTTGGCCGGGGAGATGCGTCCCCGGCAGCGCCGGAAGGCGTCCAGGGCGCTGGTGGCGCGCAACAGGGCCGACCAATGGATGGAATCGAACCCCGGGCCGTGCTCGCCCTCGTCGGGGAGCATGCGGTGGCAGTTCACGTCGAGGATGCGCGAGGTCTTGTCGCAGCGCTCCAGCAGACGGCCCATGCGCGCGAAGTGCCAGGCCTCGTCGTGGAGCATCACGTCCTCGGCCACGCCGCCCAGCACGAAATCGCGCCGCTTGATCTCCTGGCAGAAGTCGAAGGGGTTTTCCACGGTGTCCAGGGGGCGCTTGGCCGCGTCGCGCACCATGTGGCAGGTCACGTTGAGGTGCTCCCACATCTCGTAGGGGATCACCTCGCGGATGGCCCGGGCGTTCTCGCGCGCGGCCCAGAGGCAGGAGGCGATGGAGTTGAGGTAGTCCTGATCGAAGCAGAGGAAGGTGATCACCGAGGCGGCGTCGCAGTCGCCGTAGCGCTCCTCGAAGAGGTTCTGGTCGCCGCTGGCCAGGATCAGGGGCCTCCAGGAGTCCACGCCCTCCCCGGGCAGGTCCAGGGTGAGGTGCCAGTTCACCTCCACGAAGCGGGCCAGATTGCCGGCCCGCTCCAGGTAGCGGCTCATCCAGTAGACCGCGTTGGCGACGCGCGAGAGCATGGCGGTTTCCTTTGGAGTCTAGTGTTTGAGGACCCAGGTGTCCTTGCTGCCGCCGCCCTGGGAGGAGTTCACCACCAGGGAGCCCTTCTTGAGGGCCACCCGGGTGAGCCCGCCGGGAATCACCTGCACGTCGCCGCCGTGGAGGATGTAGGGGCGCAGGTCCACGTGGCGGCCCTCGAAGCGGTCGCCCGCGATCACCGGGGCGCGAGAGAGCATGAGCGCGGGCTGGGCGATGTAGTTGCGCGGGTTGGCCTGGATGCGCCGGGCGAACTCCTCGCGCTGGGCCGCGTCGGAGGCTGGCCCCACCAGCATGCCGTAGCCGCCCGACTCGTTGGCGGCCTTGACCACCATGGTCTCCAGGTTCTCCAGCACGTGCGCCCTGTCCCTTTCGCGCCAGCAGAGGAAGGTGGGCACGTTGGGGATGAAGGGCTCCTCGCCCAGGTAGTAGCGGATGATCTCGGGCACGAAGGCGTAGACCACCTTGTCGTCGGCCACGCCGGTGCCGGGGGCGTTGGCCAGGCTCACGTTGCCCGCGCGCCAGGCGTCCATGATGCCGGGGACGCCCAGCAGGGACTCGGGGCGGAAGGCCAGGGGGTCCAGGAAGTCGTCGTTCAGGCGGCGGTAGATCACGTCCACCTGCTTGAGGCCCTTGGTGGTGCGCATGAAGACGCGGCGGCCCTGCACCACGAGGTCCTGCCCCTGCACCAGCTCGATGCCGGTCTGAAGGGCCAGGAAGGAGTGCTCGTAGTAGGCCGAGTTGTAGATGCCCGGGGTGAGCAGGGCCACGGTGGGCCGCGTGACGCCCTCGGGGGCCATGCGCAGGAGGAGATCCAGGAGCCTTGCGGGATAGTCGTCCACGGGGCGCACACGGGAGGCGGCGAACACCTCGGGCAGGGTGCGCTTCATGAGCTGGCGGTTGGCCAGCACGTAGGAGACTCCCGAGGGGCAGCGCAGGTTGTCCTCCAGCACGTGGAAGACGCCGTGCTCGTCGCGCACGAGGTCGGTTCCGGTGATGTGGCACCAGATGCCGTGGGGGGCCTTCACGCCCAGGCAGGCGGGCAGGTAGCCCTCGGCGGTCTCGATGATCTCGCGGGGCACCACGCGGTCCTTGAGGATGCGCTGCTCTCCGTAGATGTCGGCCAGGAAGAGGTTCAGGGCGTAGATGCGCTGCTTGAGGCCCACCTCGAGCTTGTCCCAGTCGCGGGCCTCCACCACGCGGGGCACCACGTCGAAGGGGAAGATCTTCTCCGTGCCCTCCTGGTGGCCGTAGACGGTGAAGGTGATGCCCAGGTCGTAGAGGGTCTGCTCGGCCTTCTGCTGACGGAGCAGGAGCTCGCCCGGGGGCAGGGATTCGATTTTTTCGAGGAGCAGGCGGGCGCCGTCGCGCGGGGTTCCGGGCGCGGCGAACATCTCGTCGTGGAAAGGCCCCAGGTCGTATCCCGTGAATTTCATCGCCGTTCCAATTTTTACATTATTGTGAATCCGTCTTGAATATGACCCATCGCGCCAAATGTGTCAACGCCCACGGGCGATGTTTTCCAAAACGAAACACCCCGGCGCGCCGCAAGGCGCGCCATACCCCGCCGCAGGGCGCGTGGACAAAGAAACAATCCCAAGGATATCAGTGAGAAATAAGAATCAGCCCAGGCGGTCGGCCAGCCTGCGCAGCAGGCTGCCCAGGCGGGAGCGCCGACGGCTCACGGCCGCGAGACCGGCCCCCGTGGCCAGGCGCGGCATGCGCTCCAGCACCGCGCGCGCGGCCAGGAGCGCCCCGTGGCGCGTGAACCCGGCGCATTGACGGAAATGCCCTTTCGGATCGTTGCGCACCGCGCGGGTGAGCACCCGGCAGCAGCTCGACCCGTGCGCCCCCGCAAACGCCGCATGCAGGCGCTTCGAGGCCCCGCGCACCGCGTCCGGCGACAGCCCCCGGGCGAGAAAGAACGAGGTCCCCATCACCGCGCCGCCCAGCGCACCGCACACGCACCCGGCCTTGCCCAGCCCCTGGCCGAAA
The DNA here is from genome assembly GCF_058402725.1 of Fundidesulfovibrio sp. Taxonomy (NCBI): domain Bacteria; kingdom Pseudomonadati; phylum Thermodesulfobacteriota; class Desulfovibrionia; order Desulfovibrionales; family Desulfovibrionaceae; genus Fundidesulfovibrio; species Fundidesulfovibrio sp. Next base: position 3,306 of record NZ_JBZVFJ010000141.1, read on the forward strand.
CCCATGGCCAGCCCCCGGGCGCTCTCGCGCTCCAGCCCGCCGCCCAGGCCCTCGGACAGGGCGCAGAGCACCGCCTCGGCGCAATACATCTCCCGGCTCTCGAAAAGCGCCAGGGCGCGCTCCGCCACGGCCTGGGCCAGGGCCTCGGCCGCCGCATCGGCAAGGGGAGGCTCCGGCAAGGCCCGCCGAAACGCGGGGGACGTCTGCTCGGGCGGGGCGTCGGCGCAGCCTCCGCAATCCGCCAGGGGGAGATCCCGGGGCGGAATCCGCTGCGCGGCCTGATGCGCGATGGACAAAGCGTCTTTCATTGTTCCTGCTGTGGCAGCCCCTGCCCCAAATGGCAAATTCTCATTCCCGATGCCCGCCCGCGCCGCGCATCGGCCCTGCCGATACCCGCCAGCGCGCCGCCCGGGAGACCCGGACCCGGCCTTGATTTGATGCGTCACGGGGGCTATGATGTTCCATTCTCCCGAGACCACCAAAGGGGTTCACCCGACATGCCGAACGCACGCCGCGCCGCAGCCGCCCTGCTGCTTCTGCTCCTCGCCCTCTCCTTCGCCGGTTGCTCCGGCATGGACATGTTCAAGGACACCCCGCCCACATCGGCCCAGGAGCAGACGCTCCTCCAGGCCAAGGCCGCCGAGGCCTGGAGCCAGGCCCGCTACGACAAGGCCCTGGAACTCTACAACCTGATCATGCAGGGCCAGGCCCTCACCCGCGAGGCGCGCCTCACGGCCCTGGAACGCATCGCCCAGTGCGCCCTGCGCCTCGGACGCGCCCAGGAGGCCCTGGACGCCCTGGACAACTGGGGCCAGACCGACCCCAAGGCGAAAGCGACCTGGAACTGGAACAGCCTCACGGTGCAGGCCCTCTCGGCCATGGGCCGCGAGCGCCAGGCCGAAGAGCACCTGGCCAAGCTCCTCCAGATGCGCGGAGCCTCCTTCGAACTCACCGGCCCGGCGGGCGTGGAGCTGGCCAAACGCTACGCCTCGCGCGACCAGGGCGGGCAGGCCGCGCGCCTCCTGCGCGCCCAGCACGCCAAGGCCCCCAACCGCGCCGAGCGCGCCGCCTTCGAGGCCGACACCGCCCGCATGCTGGGGCAGCTCGATCCCAAGGGCCTGGCCTCCCTGCTGGCCTCGGTCAACGAGGCCAACGCCGCCGTCTTCCCCTACAACCTCGTCTCCCTGGAGGACGCACGCCGCGCCGCCTCGGCCAACCCGGCCGCACGCGACCGCCTGCGCGACATCGCCGAGCGTCTGGCCCGCTCCTCCGACCTGGCCGACCGCGACCTGCCCGCGCGCATCCTCTCCCAGGGCCTGACGGCCGCCACCTCCGGACAGGCCCCCCTGCCCTCCGCGCCCGAGGCCCCGGCCCTCAAGCCCGATTCCCTCGGCGTGGCCCTGCTCCTGCCCCAGACCGGACAGCTGCGCGCCCTGGCCGCCAAGGTCCTGGCCGGGGCCAACGCCGCCAAGACCCAGCTGGCCGCCCAGGGCGTCCAGGTGGATCTGCGCGTCATCAACACCGACGACGCCTCCTACGTGGACCACCTCGTTGCCCTGCCGCATGACGTGACCATCGTGGGCGGCCCCATGCACGCCTCCTATTTCAAGAACCTCCCGGCCAGCGGCGAGCTCTCCCGCCGGGTGTTCCTCTCCTTCACCCCCTCCCTGCCCGACGCCGAGGAGGGCAAGCACTACTGGCGGCTCTTCTGGAGCGCCGAAGACGTGGTGCACTCCGTGCTGGCCGTGCCTGTGGAGGAAGGCGTGAAGCGCTACGGCGTGCTCTACCCCGAAGACCCCACCGGCAAGCGCCTGGCCGACGCCTTCGCCGCCGCCGCCCACGCACGGGGCGCGGAGGTCACCGTGCTCCAGCCCTACCCGCCCGCCGACGCCGCGCGCTGGGGCGACATCGTGAAGACCATGCTGCGCGCCGTGCCCAAGGGAGTGGACGGCAAGAGCTTCTCCGTGCGCCCGGACTTCGAGGCCCTCTTCATCCCCGACAAGCTCCAGATCGCCGACCACCTCATCGGCCAGCTCCTCTTCTACCAGGCCGACCAGATCGTGGTGCTGGGTCCCAACCTCTGGGCCGAATCCCTCTCCGCCGGGAGCGCCAAGCCCCAGATCAATCCCGCCAACTACCGCTACGCCTTCTGTTCCGGCGCGTTCTGGGCCCAGAACCCCTCCAAGGCCCTGGCCGAACTGCGCTCGGGGCTCGCCAAGGCCAACCAGGGCGAACCCGATTTCTGGGCCGCACTCGGCTTCGACTTCGTGCGGCTGGCCGCCGCATCCGGGGCCGTGCCGCCAGACTCCGCGCCCTCGGAAATCAGCAAGCGCCTCGCCGAGGCCTCGCGCAAGATCGAGTGGTCCATGGCCCCCGTCACCTGGGACGGTTCCGGACACGCCCGCATGAACCTCTTCTTCTTCCGCCCCTCCGTGGAAGGCTTGGCCGTGGTGGACAAGGAAGGGTTCAAGGAACGCCTGGACGCACTGCGCGCCAAGCCCCAGTGATCGGCAACCGCGGCATGTCCCGTGTGGCCGACCCCTTCGCCCTGGCCGGACGCGCCGTGCCGGGACTGGATGGTCTGCGGGGCCTGGCCTGCCTGATGGTCTTCAACGTCCACTATTTTGCCCAGTTCGCCGACAGCCACTATTTCGTCCAGCCTGGGGGAGCGCTTCACGCGTTCCTGCGCGTCCTGCACTCGGGCTCCCACGGAGTGGACATCTTCTTCGTTGTGTCGGGATTCCTCATCTACACCTCGCTGACGCGCAGGACCCCAACCTTCACACGCTTCCTGCTGGAACGGTACAAACGCCTCCTGCCCGTGGTGCTGGCCGTCAACGTGCCCGCCCTGGTCTGGATCAACGCCGACGCGAAGACGTTTGTCGACAACATCCTCTTCCTTGACCTCTTCGGCTCGCGCCTGGTCACCTTCGTGGCCTGGGCCCTGGTGTACGAGATGTACTTCTACCTCCTGTGCGGCCTATGGCTCATCCTGCTGCCGCGCGACAGGAGCTCGCCGCCATGGGCCTCCTTCACGCTGCTCTGCCTGCTGTTCACGGCCAACAGCCTGTGGCTGCGCGTCAACCCCGTCCTGTCCGACTGGCGCTTCGCCGGGTTCTTCGTGGGCGTGGGGCTGGCCATGCTGCGCGACGACCCAAGGGGACGCCCCCTGCTGGCCCGGCTTCCCTCCTGGACGTGGCTCCCCTGCACGGGCGCGATCGCTCTAGGCTGCTGGCTTTGGTCCCGCGACGCACTGGGGACGCTGGCCGCCCTCTCGCCTGCCCTCGGCCTGGCCTACTTCATGGCCTTCGACGTGGCCGTGGCCCTGCTCCTGGCCATCCTTGCCCAGGAAGGCGACCGCGACCGCTCCCCGTATTCCCGCACGGGACCGCGCATCCTGGGCGCGGTGAGCTATTCGCTGTTCATGCTCCACACCCAGTGGGGCCTTCCCCTGGCCAACAACCTCTTCGGCGTCCCCGACAGCCTGGCAGCACTGGCTGCCCATTACGCGCTCACGCTGACCCTCTCCTTCGCCATGGCCGCCCTGCTCTTCTGCCACCTGGAACGCGCGTATTTCACGAAGCCCCGCCATGCCACACCCTGAAGCAGCCTCCGCAAGGATACCTCAAGACCAGCCCCCCCTGGCCGGTCTCCTGGGGCTGGCCATGCTCTGGCACTACCACTGGAGCTTCCACGCGCAGTTCGACCCGGCCAAGATTTCGCGGATTTCGCAGGGCCACGCCTGGATCGAAACCCTGCTGGAGGCCGTTCGCTACGTCCTGGCCCCCGGCGAGGTGGCCGCCGTATTGGCAGGGGTTCTTTGCGGCCACGCCCTGCGTCGGCTCGCAGAGCACCCGGGCGGCCTCCCCGGCCGCCCGTTCGGACGCGCCCTCCTTGCGACCCGGCTCATCTACCCGGCCTACCTCGCCTGCCTGCTCCCCCTGCTCAGCTACACCCAGGCGGGCTGGGCCGAAACGCTGCCCGCGCTGGCCATGATCGCCCCGCCACCGGGGCTGCCCCGGGACTGCTGGTTCCTGCTGGCGTTGACCGGCTCCGCCGTGCTGCTCCCGGCACTCCCCTCCGGCCTGACCCAGGTCCGCACGCTTCCGGCCCGGCTCTCCTGGGCAGCGATCCTGCTCACTTGTACGGCAGCACCCTACGGAGGCTTCTGGGCCAGCGCGGCGGCAGGCTACCTTCTGGCCGCCCTTCCCGCACCGCGCAGGCCTTCGGCCGGACTTCTGCTCGCCGGTTTCCTGCTCGCCGGGTGCCTTGCGCCCATCCCGGCGCCCCACCGCGCCGGGCTGGCCCTTCTGGCCGCCTGCGCCCTTCCCCGGCACCTGTCGTGCTCCAGCGGCCTCCTGGCGCGGACGCTTGCGAACCCGGCCCTGACCTTCTACGGCAGGGTGGCCCTGCCCTTCTTCCTGGTGCACGGCCTCTGGGGTTTCAGGGCCTCCCGGTCGCTCCTTCAGGGTGAGCTGCACACGCCCGGGGCCATTGTCCTGCACTACGCCCTGAGCCTGACCCTGGCCACGGCGGGAGCATGGTTCTTCCACGCCTTTTTCCAACGCCCCGCTCTCTTGCGGTACGAGGGCGCAAACGCTACTAACACCGCGTCCGCAAACCAAGGAGCCCGCTCATGACATTCACCCCGGACCAAGCCGCCCGGGTGGCCGCCCTGGCCCGCCTGCGCCTGCCCGAGGACAAGCTCGAACGCCTCGCCGCCCAGATGGGCGACATCCTCTCCTACATGGACACCCTCTCCGCCTGCGACACCCAGGGCGTGGAACCCCTCTACGGCCCCGTGGAGCACGACACCCCCCTGCGCATGGACGTGGCCGTCAAGACCTTCCAGCGCGCCGACATCCTCTCCCAGGCCCCCGAATCCGACGGGACCTTCTTCGTGGTCCCCAAAATCGTCGCCGGATAAGCACCCATGAGCATCACCGACCTCACCCTCGACGAACTGCGCCACCGCCTCGCCGGCCGCGACATCACCGCCGTCCAGGCCACCGAGGCATGCCTCGAGCGCATTCAGTCCACCGAACCCACCGTGGACGCCCTGCTCTCCGTCCAGGCCGAACAGGCCCTGGAGACGGCCGCCGCCCTCGACCGCCAGGGACCCGACCCCGCCAAGGCCCTCTGGGGCGTGCCCATGGCCATCAAGGACGCCCTCTGCACCAAGGGCGTGCCCACCACCTGCGGCTCCAGGATCCTGGAAAATTTCACGCCCTTCTACGACGCCACCAGCGTCGAACGCCTCAAGGCCCACGGCGCGATTCTCCTGGGCAAGGCCAAC
>NZ_JBZVFJ010000142.1:0-8594 GCF_058402725.1 Fundidesulfovibrio sp.
CTTCGGGGTTTGCCATCAAGCGGAAAGGCCGCCGGATCGCTCCGGCGGCCTCGCTCATTCCATCTCGTCCCTGCTCCGGTCTATTCGAACGTCGGGCAGGCCTTGAGGGATTCGTCGATGTCCTCCTGGGAGTGCTCGAAGTCCACCAGGTTGCCCTGGAGGTAGGCGTCGTAGGAGGCCAGGTCCAGCAGACCGTGGCCGGAGTAGAGGAACACCACGTTCTGGCCGGGCTCGGCCTCGCGGGCCACGTCGATGGCGGCCTTGATGGCGTGGGAGGTCTCGGGCGCGGGCAGGAAGCCCTCGGTGGCCTGGAACAGGCGCGCGGCCTCGAAGCAGTCGTTCTGGAAGTAGGCGCGGGCCTCCACCAGCCCCTCGGCGGCCAGGTTGCACACGATGGGCGCGTCGCCGTGGTAGCGCAGGCCGCCCGCGTGGATGGGCGCGGGCATGTAGGAGTGCCCCAGGGTGTGCATCTTGAGCAGCGGCGTGAGCCTCGCCACGTCGCCGTAGTCGTAGCGGAACTGGCCCCGGGTCAGGGTGGGGCAGGCCTTGGGCTCGGCGGCGATGAAGCGGATCTTCTCGCCCGAGAGCTTGCGCGGCAGGAAGGGCAGCACCAGTCCGCCGAAGTTGCTGCCGCCGCCCACGCAGCCCACCAGAAAGTCGGGCTTCTCGCCCGCCATGGCCAGCTGCTTTTCGGTCTCCAGGCCCACGATGGTCTGGTGGAGCACCACGTGGTTGAGCACGCTGCCCAGGGCGTACTTGGTGTCCTCGTGGGTGGCGGCGTCCTCCACGGCCTCGGAGATGGCCAGGCCCAGGGAGCCCTGGCAGTCCGGGTCCTTGGCCAGGATGTCGCGGCCGGTCTGGGTCTTGTCCGAGGGCGAGGGGAACACCTCGGCCCCGTAGGAATTGATGAGAATGCGCCGGTAGGGCTTCTGGTTGTAGCTCACCTTGACCATGTAGACCGTGCACTGCAGGCCGAACATCTTGCAGGCGAAGGAAAGCGCCGTGCCCCACTGGCCCGCGCCGGTCTCGGTGGCCAGGCGTTTCACGCCCTCGCGGGCGTTGTAGTAGGCCTGGGGGATGGCGGTGTTGGGTTTGTGGGAGCCCGCCGGGGAGCGCGACTCGTCCTTGTAGAAGATCTTGCACTTCACGCCCAGGGCCTTCTCCAGCCTGTGGGCGCGCACCAGGGGGGTGGGCCTGAAGAGACGATAGATGTCCAGCACCGGCTCGGGGATGTCGATGCGCGCATCAGGGCTCATCTCCTGCTCGATGACGGCCTGCGGGAAGATGGGGGCCAGCATGTCCGGGGTGACGGGCTTGCCGGAGCCGGGCTCCAGGGGCGGGGCCAGGGGGGTGGGCAGGTCGGGCAGGGCGTTGTACCACTGGCGGGGCATGTCCCCTTCGGGCAGGATGATCTTGGACTCCATCGAAAGGCCTTCCTTTGGCTGGCGTTGTGGCGATACGAGGGGTTTCCCACGTGGCGCAATGGCTAGCCGCCCGAAGGGAAGCCTGTCAAGCCGCGACGGGCGCTGCGGGGAAATCCCGTCGCCAAGCGCGGTCCATTGCGCTATCCAAAGCCAGGAGCATCGACCAGTCATGTTCAAGACGCCCCTGATCCTCGCCTGGCTGCGCTTCGTGGCCGCCTCGTTCCTGCGCAACCGGGGGCTCTTGCTGGCGGCCTCGCTCTCCTACACCACGGTGCTCTCGCTGGTGCCCCTGCTGGCCGTGGCCTTCTCCGTGGCCAAGGGCTTCGGCATCTACGAAGCCCCCTACCTGCGCGAGGCCCTCATGCGCCTCACGGCCGAGAAGGGCGACGTGGTGGACGCGGTGCTGGGCTACATCCAGAACACCAACGTGAAGGCCCTGGGGTTCATCGGCGTGGCCACGCTCTTCGTCACGTCGGTGGGGCTCATCTCGTCCATGGAGTCGGCCTTCAACATCATCTGGCACGCGCCGGAGCGCAAGGGGCTGTGGGGCCGGTTCTCCAACCACGTCACGGTGATCCTGGTGTGCCCCATCTTCCTGCTGGCGGCCTTCAGCCTCTCGGCCACGCTCCAGAACGCGGCCATCGTGCAGTGGATGCGCGAGATCGAGCTGGTGAACCAGGCCCTCTCCCTGGCGCTCAAGGCCCTGCCCATGGCCATGGTGAGCGTGGCCCTCTTCGTGGTCTACACGTTCCTGCCCAACGTCCGGGTGCGGCCCCTGGCGGCCCTGGCCGGGGCCCTGGCCGCCGGGGTGGCCTGGCAGTCCAGCCAGGCCCTGTACATCCGCTACCAGATCGGCGTGACGGGCTACAACGCCATCTACGGAAGCTTCGCCCAGATCCCGCTCCTGCTGGTGTGGCTCTATGTGAGCTGGCTCATCGTGCTGGCCGGGGCCGAGGTCGCCAACGCGGCGCAGAATTTCGTGCGCGTGGCAGGGGAGGACGCGGCGCGCGGCTGGTCCATGGCAGAGCGCCGCACCCAGGCCGTAGCTCTGGCCCTGCTGCTGGCCGCACGCGCGGACGACCGCTCGGGCCCCCTGACGGCAGGCGAGGCAGCCCGGGAACTGGGAGTGCCGGTGAAGTTCGCGGAGGAGGAGCTGGAGCGCCTGCGCCTGGCCGGGATGGCCCTGCGGGCCGAAGCGCCTGAAGGCGAGACGGGCTACGCCCTGGCGGGCGCGCCGGACAGGATCACCGTGGAGCAGGTGGCCCGGGCCTGGGCCTGGGCGCGGGAGGACGGGGAAAGCTCTGCCGAGCTGCCGGGGCCGGACCAGCCAAGCCCCGAGACGGACGAGAGGACGCTGCGCGAGGCGCTTACGGCGCCAGGGGCGCCCTGAACTCGCCGCTCTTGCCGCCCGCCTTGTAGAGCAGGCGCACGCGCTCGATGACGATGTCCTTCTGCACGGCCTTGCACATGTCGTAGAGGGTCAGCGCGGCCACGCTGGCGGCCGTGAGGGCCTCCATCTCCACGCCGGTCTTGGCGTTCAGGCGCGCCTCGGCCTCGATGCGCACGGTGGAGGCGGCCTCGTCCAGCTCCAGGCGCACGTCCACGGCGTCCAGGCCCAGGGGGTGGCACAGGGGGATGAGGTCCGGGGTCTTCTTGGCGGCCATGATCCCGGCGATGCGGGCGGTGGCCAGGGCGTCGCCCTTGGGCAGCCCGCCCTCGGCCAGCAGGGCGAAGGTGGCCGGGGCAAGGCGCACCAGGGCCTCGGCCACGGCCACGCGGGTGGTGGGCGTCTTGCCGCCCACGTCCACCATGCGGGCCTGGCCCTTTTCGTCCAGATGGGTGAGGCGCGGGGAATCCATCAGGACCCCATGGCCGCGTCTTTGGCCTTCTTGAAGAAGTTCTTCACCTTTTTCATGGGTTTGTCTTCCTCGGCGCGCAGGAACTCGCGCAGGAGTTCCTCCTGCTTCTTGGAGAGCGACTTGGGCGTGGTGACGACCACCTCCACCAGCAGGTCGCCCCGGCCGGAGCGTCCGGGATGGGGCAGGCCCATGCCGCGCAGCGAGAACACCTCGCCGGACTGGGTTCCCTTGGGGATGTCCATGGTCTCCTCGCCGTCGAGGGTGGGCACCTGGACCTTCTCGCCCAGGGCCGCCTGGACCATGCCGATCTCCAGGGAGTAGACGAGATCCTGCCCCTGGCGGCGGAAGGTCTTGTCCTCCTCCACGTGGATGATCACGTAGAGGTCGCCCGGGGGGCCGCCGTGCTGTCCGGGCTCGCCCTCGCCGCGCAGACGCAGGCGCGAGCCGTCGTCCACTCCGGCGGGGATGCGCACCTTGAGATCGCGCACGTCGGGGAGCACGCCCTTGCCCTTGCAGCGGGGGCAGGGGTTGGGGACCACCACGCCCTCGCCCCGGCAGACCGGGCAGGTGACGGCGATGCGGAAGAAACCCTGGCTCTGGTGCACCTGCCCCGCGCCGCCGCACTGGCGGCAGGTCTCGGGCCGGGTGCCGGGGGCCGCTCCGGAGCCCTCGCACTCGTGGCAGGGCACGTTGCGGGGAATCTTGAGGGCGGCCTCCATGCCTTTGGCCGCGTCGCGGAAGGTGACGCGCAGGTCGTATCGCAGGTCGTTCCCGGCCTGGGGGCGCGGACCGCGCCCGCGTCCGCCCTGGCTGAACCCGAAGAATTCCCCGAAGATGTCGGAGAAGGTGCTGAAGATGTCTTCGGGGTTGGAGAAGCCTCCGAAGCCCGTGTCCCCCAGGCCCTGGTGGCCGAAGCGGTCGTAGCGGGCGCGCTTCTGGGGGTCTCGCAGCACCTCGTAGGCCTCGGCGGCTTCCTTGAACTTGGACTCCGCCTCGGCGTCGCCGGGGTTGCGGTCAGGGTGGAACTTGAAGGCCATCTGACGGTAGGCCTTCTTGATGGCGTCCTCCCCGGCGTCGCGGGGGACGCCGAGGATCTCGTAATAATCGGCCTTGGTCATGGGTGCTTACAGCTTGGGTTCGACGTAGATGCCCGCTTCCTCGATGGATTCGGCAGGGAGAACCTTCTCGCCCGCGATCTCGCGCAGGGAGGTGACGATCTCCTTGTTGCGGCATTCCACCAGGGGGTCGTAGCCTTCGCGGTACTGCTTGACCCTCTTGATGGCCATCTGCACGATCATGAAGCGGTTGTTGCACTTTTCGAGGCAGTCTTCGACGGTGATGCGGGCCATGGCGTCCTCTTGGATGATGCCGGGGCGTCGTGCGCCCAACCGGCTCGATTTGATGAATAATCAGGATATGCGATCCGTCAAGGGCTCATCGAACGAGAGCGAAGCGCTGACGGAACAGAATTTTTTAGTCGATCCTCGCGGCGCGGTCAAGGATTCGAGCCCTCCCGGCGGCATCCTCCTGCCTTTGCCGCCCGCCGGAGCGCCTCCATGTCCCGCATTGACAACATAGGCAAAACCGGCCAACAAATTGCAATGCCGCGCATGGCGTCCCGTGCGGCCGATTCCGTTCAAGGACGCCACAGTCCGCGATCCCTCAAGGGTTCGCCCCCTCGGGAGTCATGCAGGAGCATTCCGGGCCCCCTCCCCTCTTCTCCCGGCCTCCCAAGCCGCGCCGTCCTCCTCGCAGGGCTCTCGCCTTGCAGGTTCTGGCGTTGGTCTGCGCGCTGCTTTGCGCGTCGGTCGCGGCGGCCGGGCAGGCGTCACCCTCCACGCACGGACTGGAATCCGTGCGCCTCCAGCTCAAATGGCGTCACCAGTTCCAGTTCGCGGGCTACTATGCCGCCATCGAAAAAGGCTTCTTCCGCGACGAGGGCCTTGCCGTGGAACTGATCGAGGGCAGCCCGGGCGTCAACCCCTCCCAGGTGATCCAGGAAGGCAAGGCCGATTTCGCCGTGGACGCCCCTTCCATCGTCATCCAGCGCCAGATGGGGGCGCCCCTGGTGGCCCTGGCCGCCATTTTCCAGCATTCGCCCACCGTGGTGCTCACCCGGCGCGATTCGGGCATCCTCACCCCGCAGGATCTGCGCGGCAAGCGCGTCATGTTCACCGAGATCACCGATCCCGAATGCCTGGCCATGTTTTCCAACGAGCACGTGGCGCTGGATTCCCTCATCATCCGGCCCCACACCTGGAGCATCAACGACCTCGTCGAGGGGAAGGTGGACGCCCAGACCGCCTACCTGACCAACGAGCCCTACCAGATGCTCCTGCGCGGCGTGGAGCCCGGCGTGATCAACCCACGCAGCTACGGCATCGACTTCTACGGCGACTGCCTGGTGGCCACGGAGGCCAAGGTGCGCGAAGAGCCCCGGCTCGTGGAGGCCTTCCTGCGCGGCGCGCAGCGCGGCTGGCGCTACGCCATGGAGAACCAGGAGGAAATTGCCCGGCTGATCCTGGAGAAATACACCCCGCGCAAGAGCCTGGACGCCCTGCTCTACGAGGCGCATGTCATGGACGAGCTCATCAAGCCGGAGTTCGTGGCCATCGGGCACATGAACCCGGAGCGCTGGCGACACATCGCCGACGTGTATGTGAAGCTCGGCATGATGCCCCAGGGCTACAGCCTGGAGGGCTTCCTCTTCTCCGACATCATCGAGGAGGCCGCGCGCCGCGAACAGCGCATCTTCCGCAACGTCCTGAGCGTCCTTGCCGGGGCAGTGCTCCTGGTTGCCGGGTTCGGCATCGCCCAGTGGCGCTTCAGCAAGCGCCTCGCCCGGCAGGTGCGCGAGCGCACCGAGGCCCTGGCCGCCAGCGAGGAGACCTTCCGCAGCATCGTGGAGTCGTCCCCCGTGGGCATGCTCTTCTTCCGCAGGGGAGCGGACGGCCGCTACCGCCTCACCGGGGGCAACCCGGCGGCGGACCGCTACACCGCCCTGCCCTACCGGGATTTCCTGGGCCGCACCCTGTCCGAGTCCTTCCCGGACCTGGACGCCTCGGACGCGACGGAGGGCGAGGCCTCCCAGCGATCCGTGGAGACCCGCTCCGGCGAGGGGCTCTTCAGGGGGCTCTACGACCTGCACCTCTTCCATACCGGGCCTGAAGCCCTGGCGCTCATCTTCCAGGAGGTCTCGGAGCGCAGGCGCATGATGGAGATGCTCATCCAGTCCGAAAAGATGATGAGCCTGGGCGGCCTGGCCGCCGGCATGGCCCACGAGATCAACAATCCCCTGGGGGGAATCATCCAGAGCGCCCAGGTGGTGCTCTCGCGGCTCACCAGGGACTCGGAGGTGAACCGCCAGGCCGCCATGGCCGCCGGTTGCGAGATGGAGGCCGTGCGCAACTTCCTCACCGCGCGCGACATCCTTTTCATGGTGCAGGCCATGCGCGATTCGGCTTTGCGCGCGGCCCAGATCGTCGGGAGCATGCTGGAGTTCAGCCGGGCCGGAGACGTCTCCCTGTCGCCGCTCTCGCTGCCGACGGTGCTGGACAAGGCGGTGGAGCTCTGCTCCACGGACTTCGACCATCAGAACAAGTACGATTTCAAGGGCGTGCGCATCCTGCGCGAGTACGAGGCGCGCCTGCCCCCGGCCCTGGGCAACCGCACGCAGATCCAGCAGGTGTTCATGAACCTCATGGCCAACGCGGCCCACGCCATGGCCGGGCAGGGCGATCCGGAAATCGTCCTGCGCGCGCGGCGCGACGGCGACATGGCGCGCGTGGAGATCGAGGACAACGGCCCGGGCATGACGGAAGAAGTGCGCCGCAAGGTGTTCGAGCCCTTCTTCACCACCAAGGGCGTGGGCGAGGGCACGGGCCTGGGGCTCTCGCTCTCCTACTTCATCATCACCAACAACCACAACGGCACCATCGAGGTGGAGTCCGCCCCCGGCCAGGGCACTTGCTTCATCCTCCGGCTGCCGTTGGCCTGAGGGCGGGCTCTCACTCAGCCGCCAAACCGCTTCCCGGGAATCCCCGAGTCACGCTCCAGCAGCGTGTGGTAGCCTTCGAGCATTGCCCGCAGACGGTCCTTGAAGGCCGCGCACTCGGCGTTGCGCAGTGCGGGGTTCAGGGTTCTGCCGTCGAAGAACGACGCGTAGCACATGGTGCAGAGTTCCCAGGCCCAGCATGCCCGGCAGGACTCCGTCAGGCGCAGGAAGGCTTCGTGGAGCCCGGCCGTTCGCACGGGGTCCAGCCAGCCCGACACGTGCCCGAGCGGATAGCCGCTGTCGAGCTTTTCGCAAGGGTAGAGCGCGCCGTCTGCGGCCACGAAGAGGCGGCGCATGCCAGGCACGCAGCAACCCAGCAGCCGATCCGGGGCCTTCGCGCCGTGGCGCTCAAAATAGGCACGGTAGGGCGCTTCGAAGAGTGCGGAGAGGAAGCGGTCCGTATTCCCCGCAATCAGGGCCTCCAGGTAGCGGCCTTCGAGTTCGGCCAGCACGTCCGGACCGTTGCCGCTCCAGGACGCCGCGACGTCCTGCCGCTCCGCGCCTCCAGGAAGGACGAAGGCGACGTTCACGGCGCAGCCCGAAAGCACCTCGTGGCCCGAAAAGAAGCGGTGCATTGCGGGCAGGTCCTGCTCGTCCAGGCACACTGCCGAAAAGCGCAGATTCGTGCGCGCCCAGCCGGGCCACGCGGCGGCGAGGCGCTCCACGTTCTCCAGCACACGGCGGTGGGTGGGCCTGCCGAGCGCGTCCCTGCGCCGGGCGTCGTGCACCGAGGCGGGGCCGTCCAGGCTCACCGTCACGGTGAACGCGTTCTCCGCAAGGTATCGCGCCGTTTCGCCCTCCAGGAGCGAGCCGTTGGTGGTCAGGGCGAAGAACGGCCTCGTCTCGCCAGGGGCGAGACGTGCGTCGACGAAGGCCACCACGCGGCGGATCACGTCCATGCGCAGGAGGGGCTCCCCGCCGTAGAAGGAGATGTGGCACTGCTCGGCCCGGCCTGTCAGAAAGCGCTCCACGGCGGCCAGGGCCAGCTTCGGGGGCATGTGTCGCCGCGCATGCTCTCTGCGTCCGGGATAGCCTCCGCCATAGAGGCAGTAGCGGCAGCGGAAGTTGCACTCCTCGGTGAGGTTGAGCAGGAGGTGTTCGTGGCGCTGGCCGAGGGTGCGTTCGGCCGTGTCTGGATACGCGCAACGTGACGGCCCGAGGAGGCGGCGGGCGCGGCAAGCGTCCTCGGCCTCTACCACCGCCCTGCGCGCCATTCGGGCCAATGCACCGGCCAACCTGCCCCAGAGCGTGCGCGCT
>NZ_JBZVFJ010000143.1:0-8463 GCF_058402725.1 Fundidesulfovibrio sp.
CTCGGGGAGCTTGGCCAGGGCCTGGCGCACCAGGTCGCAGGCGGCGTAGACCTCGCGGAAGCGCACCTTGGAGCGAGCGTAGGAGTCGCCGTCGTATTCCACCACGGGCTCGAAATCGAGCTGGCCGTAGGCGGCGTAGCCGGTCTGGCGGGCGTCCTGTGCCCAGCCGGAGGCGCGCAGGCAGGGGCCGACCGCGCCCAGCTGGTGGGCCTGCTCCTTGGTGAGCACGCCCTTGCCGCAGCAGCGGCGCTTCACGGTGTAGTCGTCGAGCAGGGTCTTTTCCAGAGCCCGGACTTCCTTCTCGATGAGGTCGATCTCGGAGAGGATCCAGGTCTTCTGGTCGTTGGTGATGTCGCGGCGCACGCCGCCCACGATGTTGGTGGAGATCACCACGCGGTTGCCGGCGGTGGCCTCCATGATGTCCATGGAGCGCTCGCGGATGCGCCACAGCTGCATGAAGAGGGACTCGAAGCCGAATCCGTCGGCGAAGAGGCCCAGCCAGAGCAGGTGGGAGTGGATGCGGTGCACCTCGCCCCACATCACGCGCAGGAAGTGGGCGCGCTGGGGCACTTCGAGGTTCATGAGCTTTTCGACGGCCTCGCAGTAGTTGAGCGAGTGGATGCACGAGCAGATGCCGCACACGCGCTCAACGATGTTGACCATCTGGTTGTAGTCGCGGATTTCGGTGAGCTTTTCCAGGCCGCGGTGCACGTAGCCCAGGTTGGGCAGGGCCTCGACGACGGTTTCCTCTTCCACCACCAGCTTCAGGTGGATGGGCTCGGGCAGCACCGGGTGCTGAGGGCCGAACGGCAGGATGGTGCGCATGGTCTAGGCCTCCTCTTTGCCCTTTTCTTTCTTGACATAGGTGAAGGTGCAGAAGGGGCTCTTCACCACCTCGGGCTCCAGGTAGAGGGTGCATCCGAAGTCGATGAGGATGTTCTGGAAGTTCACCCCGAACTGGTCCTTGATCTCGTTTTCGTAGAGCAGGGCGGGGAAGTACACGCCCGAGACCGAGGGCACGGGCTCCAGCCTGGGCACGGTGAGGCGCAGGTGGGAGAGTTCAAGGTCCTTGTCGAAGTGGTAGAGCAGGTCGAAGGCGTCGTCCTTCTTGAGCTCCACCACGGACACGCCCACGAGGCGCAGGCCCTCGTCGAAGCGCTTCTGGCATTCGGGGATCAGGGTGTCCACCGAGACGGCCTGTTCATTGGCAAACATGTGGGATACCTCGCTTCGGTGGTTAACCGGCGGCTTCCAGCAGCGCCTTGACCTTTTCCAGGGCAAGCACCACGCCGTCGATGATGGCCTCGGGTTTGGGCGGGCACCCCCGGACGTACACGTCCACGGGGATGACCTTGTCCACGCCGCCCACCACGTTGTAGGCCTCGCGGAACACGCCGCCCGAGAGCCCGCACGCGCCCATGGCGATGACGGCCTTGGGCGAGGGCATCTGGTCGTAGATGTTCTTGAGCACGTGCTTGTTGCGATGGTTCACCGTTCCGGTGACCAGCAGAACGTCGGCGTGCTTGGGGTCGCCGATGTTGAGGATGCCGAAGCGCTCCACGTCGTAGATGGGCGTGAGGCAGGCCAGCACCTCGATGTCGCAGCCGTTGCAGGACCCGCAGTCGAAGTGCACGATCCAGGGGGACTTGAGCCTTCCCTTGTTGATCCAGTCTTTGAGCATGCCCATGATTTCCTCCCGGGGTTAGCCGGCGTACAGCCAGAGCAGGTTGAGCACCGACAGGGCCAGACCCCAGCCCCAGACCGTCTTGAGCATCCACTTGTAGTTCATGCGCGCGGTCACGTTGTCGATGAGAAGCTCGGCGAAGTAGGTCACGGCCAGCAGGATGACGCAGCCCCAGAAGCTGGTGGTCCAGAACAGGGCGCACAGCCCCAGGACGAAGATCACGTCGTACCAGTGGGCGATTTCGATCATGGCCAGCTGCGGCCCGGAGTACTCCGTGAGCACGCCGCGCACGATTTCCTGGTGCGCGTGGTGGCACGAAGAGATGTCGAAGGGCGATTTGCGCAGCTTGATGGTCAGGGCGTAGCCCAGCACGATGAACATCAGCGGCAGCTGATAGAGCAGCGGCTTGGAGAGCCCGAAGGCGTCGGACACCTTGAAGCTGCCCGTGACCATGGCGATGGCCACGAACACCAGGATGATCAGCGGCTCGTAGGTGAGCATGGTCACCAGTTCGCGCTGCGCGCCGATCTGGGCGTAGGGCGAATGGGTGGAGAGCGCGCCCATGACGAAGAACACCGCGCCGATGGTCATCACGAAGAAGATGAGCAGCAGGTCGGAGCCCATGAAGAACAGGAACACCGTCAGGGCGGAGCTGACGAGGTAGACCCACACGGAGAGGATCTGCCAGGGGTTCATGGTCATGGGCGATTTGCCCAGGAGCTTGAACACGTCGTAGAAGGGCTGGAGGATCGGGGGGCCGTAGCGCGACTGGAGCCGGGCGGTGATCTTGCGGTCCAGGCCGGCGATGAGGCCGCCCACGATCGGGGCCAGGATCACGGCGACGGTGGCGAGCAGGAGCTTACCCATTAGATGACCCCTCCCAGCAAGAGGCCCAGCATCACCGCGAGGAGGACGCAGGCCACCATGTTGATGGGCCCGGACAGGCGCTCCTCGCCGAACAGCCAGGTCAGGTAGAAGTTTCCGGCCGAATAACCCACGGAGGCGCCGCCGGTGCTCGTGAAGGCGTTGTCGTCAGCCTTGGTCTGGGCGCCGCAGAGGTAGGGGCCCACGTAGCTGGCGGGGTCGGCCTTGCGGGCGGCCTTCCAGGCGAAGTAGAAGCCCACGCCCAGGATCAGGAACAGGGGGTAGATGTAGAACACGCCCTGGGCGCTCACGAAGTTGAAGGCGTCCAGCACGTAGCCGGCGGCCTTGTGGGAGCTTCTCACCGCGGGTTCGATGAGCCCGCCGTAGAGGAAGGGCACGAAGAGCGAGAGCAGCACCGCGCCCCAGGCCAGCAGCACCAGGGGAGCGCGCACCACGGAAGCCTGCGGTTCGGGGGCCACGCCCTTGGGGTACGGGGTGGAGAGCAGGATGCCTGCCCAACGCGCCCAGAACATCACGGTGAGGCCGGAACCCAGCGCCAGCATGATGGTCACGGGCATGTAGCGCACGGCGGCCGCGCTTTCGATGGCCATCCACTTGCCCAGCAGCACGCCGAAGGGCGGCAGGAGCATGGTGAGCACGCCCACCAGGGCCACGATGGTGGTCTTGGGCATGGTCATGTAGAGCCCGCGCATGTCTTCGATGTCGCGCGAGCCGATCTTCTGCTCGATGGTGCCCACGCAGAGGAACATGAGGGCCTTGCTCACGGCGTGGAAGATGATGATCACGATGGCGGCGGTGATGGCCTGCGGGGTGTTGATGCCCGCACAGGCGATGATCAGGCCGAGGTTGGCGATGGTGGAGTAGGCCAGCACCTTCTTGCCGTTGGACTGTCCCACGGCCAGGGCCGAGGCCGTCAGGAAGGTGAAGGCGCCGAACATGGCCAGCATGCCCGAGAGCATGGTGCCCGCGTAGGCCGGGGCCAGGCGCAGCACCAGGTAGACGCCGGCCTTGACCATGGTGGAGGAGTGCAGCAGGGCCGAGACGGGCGTGGGGGCGACCATGGCGCCGCACAGCCAGCTCTGGAAGGGAACCTGGGCGCTCTTGGTGATGCCTGCGTAGCACAGCATGAACATCGGGATCAGCGCGGCGGCCCCGGCGGCGGAGAAGCCGGGCTTGAGAAGCTCGGAGAGGTACAGGGGGTTGCCGGCCTTCTGCATGAAGATCAGCGCGAAGACGAAGGCCACGCCGCCGGTCATGTTCATCCACAGGGCGCGGGTGGCGTTCTTCACGCTGGTCTCGTCGCCGTCGTGGGCGATGAGCATGAAGGAGCAGAAGGTGGTGATTTCCCAGAAGAAGTAGAGCCAGAGGAGGTTGTTGGCCAGCACGAGCCCGTTCATGGCCCCCAGGAAGGCCACCAGGAAGAAGAAGAACCTGGGCTGCTTGGTCTTGGGCAGGTGCAGATGCTCCTCATGCTCGGGCATGTAGCCAAGGGCGTACACGCAGATGAGCGAGCCCACGATGGAGATCACCAGCACCATGATCAGCGACAGCTTGTCGGCGAACATGGCCGGTGCGGCCGCAGGGGCCGAATGGTCCATCATGAAGAATTCGAGGTAGACGAGCCCGATGATCTGGGCTGCGGTCAAAAGAGACACCAGTGGGCTCTTGAGCTTGGTCATGGCCATGACCAGGATGACCACGAGCAGGGCGAAGTCCAAAAGCATGATCAGCCCGTCGAGCCCCACGCCGAGAAGGCTTTTTGGGGAGTACTCGAACGAGCCCTGCCCGACCATGGCCAGGGATGCCGCGGCTAGGATCACCGCGGAACCGATCACGATCAGGCTTCTGGAGCCCTTGTCCCGAAGCAGCAACAGGGCGATTGCCGCCAGGAACGGGAGCACCACGGTCGTGAAAACCAAGATGTCCATATTCACCTCACGTTAGGTTGTGTCGAGTCAATTGCCTCTCCTCGAGCTCAGCGGTCTGGAGCGGACACACCTCCCTTGTGCGTGTTGAAAAAACACCGGCCCCCCCGGCCGGCAGGCAGTGAAACTTTGTCTCAGAGCTTAACTGGCAGTCTTAAGGAATTGAAATTCCTTGGTCAAGCGGCGTCGAAAAACGCTCGAGGCCGCCCCGGGCCAGAATCCACGCCCCTCAAGCCCCTGCGGCCCTTCATGAGCGGTCGATTTCTTTCGGTGAACGGCAGAATCCAGCCGGTCAACGGGTGGACCAAATCGACGATACGCTCGATATCGGATGAAAAACCCTTGGCTACCGGCACGATAGGAAATGCGCGCCCCTTTGCCTGCCGATGCAAAATGCGCTATGAGCAGACCGACCGGCCCACGCCGGATTCCGCCCCGGCACGGTCCGGCGGGAGGCGCGATGGACGAGAACGACTACCGGGTTACCTTCCGCATCGAAGTGGACGAGACCATCGTCCTGGAGCTTGCCGTGTGGCTGCGGCGCGCCAACCAGCTGGGGCGCGTCCACCTGCGCGACCTGGGCGACCCCAAGATGGCCCAGGGACGCCCGCCGCTGCCCCGCATCGAGGACATCTCCTCCACGGGCATGTGTCTGTCGTTCAAGTCGTCCCAGCTGGTTGAGGTGGAGAAGTTCGCGGGCGTGGCCGTGCTGGTCTACTTCAAGCTCGTGGACCCCACCGACATGATGGGCGACCCCCTGAGCTTCATGGCCGGATTCGAGGTGAAGCACGCCCAGCACCACGGCGACCGCACCTTCCTGGGCCTCAAGCTGCGCTGGGACGGGGTGCCCGACCAGAACGACAAGGCCCTCTACTTCGCCGACGCCGCCAAGTACGGCATCGCGGACCTCACCAAATGGTGCGACGAGATGAACCGCAAGGTCTGCGGCATGGAGCACATGCCGCCCCAGGGCCTGCGGCTCGACAGGCTCCTGCGCGAGGTGGAGTCCGCCCGCAAGCCCCTGGGCCAGGCCTGCCCCGCTCGCTGACCCGCCTTGCGGGCCACGCCCCTTTCCCCGATCCGGGCGTACCGGCCTTGAAGCGCCCTGCCGCGCCCCTGACCCGCGTTCTCCCCGCACCGCCGTACGGCGCGTAGCCCCGCATCGCGTCGCCGCGTTGCGCTCTCCCTTCACTGCGCACAGCGCGCCGCACTCCTGCGCCCCGAAACGGCGCGCAGCGCAGCCTGGAGCAGGGCGGCTTTACCGCCCGTAAGCGATTCCTGCAAACCCCGTCCGCGGGGTTTGTCATCACGCTGAAGGCCCCGGGACGAACGTCCCGGGGCCTCGCATGCTCGCGAAGTGGGGGCCGTCGCTAGCCCTTCTTCATGCCCTCTTCCAGCTCTTCCATGGAAGGCTGCACGTTGGAGGGGATGGCCCTGCGGGCGTACTCCACGGCCAGGATGGGGGCAAGACCGATGGAATAGCCCATGAGCGCGCTCTTCACCACCTTGAGCCGGGCGGCCTTGGCCTCGGCCTGGTGCTCCAGGTTGGTGGCCATGGGGCCGACGAAGCCGTAACACATGAGCACGCCCAGGAACGTGCCCACCAGGGCCGCGCCGATGTGGTTGCCCAGCACCTCGGGCGGCTGGTTGATGTCGCCCATGGTGATGACGATGCCCAGCACCGCGGCCACGATGCCCAGACCCGGCAGGGCGTCGGCGATCTTGGTCACGGCGCTGCCCGCCAGGGTGTCGTGGTGTTTGCGGGTGGAGATGTCGGTGTCCATGATCGCTTCGTAGTGGTGCTGCTCGATGTTGCCCGCGATGACGATCTTCAGGTTGTCGCAGATGAAGTTGAGCACCGTCTTGTTCTTGGACACGTTGCCGAAGCGGCGGAACACGTCGGAATCCGTCGGGCGGTTCACGTGGGCGTCCAGGGCCACCGCGCCGGAGCGCCGGGCCATCTGGAACAGTTCGTACATGAGCGAAAGCAGCTCCATGTAGAAGTCCTTGGAGTCCTCCTTGGCCGTGAACACCTGGGGCAGGTGTTTGAACACGTCCTTGACCACGCTCATGGGCGAGGAGATGAGGAACGCCCCCAGGGCCGCCCCGCCGATGGTGAGGAACTCGTAGGGCTGGAAGAGCACGAAGAGCTTGCCGTGGGAGAGCACGTAGCCCCCTATCACGGAGCCCAGCACGACGACGAAACCGATGATGGCGTTCATAAGCCCCGCCCCTCCAGGCGAGTGGTGCGCGACCGCGCAAAACCACGTTGCCCGGCGGGACGTGTCCGCCGGGCGGCCGCCAGAGACAAATCGGCCGGTTTCCTACATCCCTGGAACCCGTGCCAAAGTCAAGTGCGCGAGCCCTGGCGCGGCTTCGCCGCCGCGATCACTCCTGGGCGAACGCCGCAAGCAGACGCCCCGGGGCCGCATGAGGAGGCCGACTTGGCGCCACCGTGCCCTGCCGCGGCAAAAAAATCATGCTTTTTTCGTTTTCCCCCTCTTCCCTGGTTGGCTTTTCGGATTATTGTCCGTATCACGCTTCCGGCGTTAGCACTCACCCCCGGCGAGTGCTAGCACGCCGAAACCAGCACAAACCATCTCGTTGAAGGAGCATACCCACATGAAGCTGAAGCCGTTGAACGACCGCGTTCTGGTGAAGCGCCTCGAAGAAGAAATGGTGACCAAGGGCGGCATCATCATCCCCGATACCGCCAAGGAAAAGCCCATGCGCGGCGAGGTGATCGCCGTGGGTCCCGGCAAGGTCGGCGACGACGGCAAGCGTTGCAAGCCCGCCGTGGAGAAGGGCGACAAGGTCCTCTTCAACAAGTACGCCGGCACCGAGATCAAGATCGAGGGCGAAGAGCACCTCATGATGCGCGAGGACGACATCCTCGCCGTCATCGAAGACTAGTTTTTCCCCTCAACCAAACATTTCCGCAAGGAGAGACACACACATGTCCGCCAAAGAGATCCTCTACGACGCCCAGGCCCGCGAGAAGCTGAAGAAAGGCGTGGACAAGCTCGCCAACGCCGTGAAGGTCACCCTCGGCCCCAAGGGCCGCAACGTGGTCATCGAGAAGAGCTTCGGCTCCCCCGTCATCACCAAGGACGGCGTGACCGTGGCCAAGGAGATCGAGCTCTCCGACAAGTTCGAGAACATGGGCGCGCAGATGGTCAAGGAAGTCGCCTCCAAGACCTCCGACGTGGCCGGCGACGGCACCACCACCGCCACCATCCTGGCCCAGGCCGTGTTCCAGGAAGGCGTGAAGCTCGTGGCCGCCGGGCGCAACCCCATGGCCATCAAGCGCGGCATCGACAAGGCCGTCGAAGCCATGGTCGCCGAGCTGGGCGTGCTTGCCAAGCCCACCCGCGACCAGAAGGAGATCGCCCAGGTCGGCACCATCTCCGCCAACTCCGACGCCACCATCGGCAACATCATCGCCGAGGCCATGAACAAGGTCGGCAAGGAAGGCGTGATCACCGTCGAGGAGGCCAAGGGCCTGGAGACCACCCTGGACGTGGTGGAAGGCATGCAGTTCGACCGCGGCTACCTCTCCCCCTACTTCGTCACCGATCCCGAGAAGATGGTCTGCGAGCTCGACGACCCCTTCATCCTGATCAACGAGAAGAAGGTCTCCTCCATGAAGGACCTCCTCCCCGTGCTGGAGCAGGTGGCCAAGATGGCCAAGCCCCTGCTGATCGTGGCTGAAGACGTCGAGGGCGAGGCCCTGGCCACCCTGGTGGTCAACAAGCTGCGCGGCACCCTGCAGGTCTGCGCCGTGAAGGCGCCGGGCTTCGGCGATCGCCGTAAGGCCATGCTGGAAGACATCGCCATCCTCACCGGCGGCAAGTGCGTGACCGAAGATCTGGGCGTGAAGCTGGAAAACGTCACCCTGACCGACCTGGGCAACGCCAAGCGCATCGTGATCGACAAGGAGAACACCACCATCGTCGACGGCGCTGGCAA
>NZ_JBZVFJ010000144.1:0-8368 GCF_058402725.1 Fundidesulfovibrio sp.
GGGAGGTGTGGCTCAACGGCATGGAGGTCACGCAGTTCACCTACTTCCAGCAGGTGGGCGGCATCGAGCTTTCGCCCGTGTCCGTGGAAATCACCTACGGCCTTGAGCGCATCTCCATGTACCTTCAGGAGAAGGAGTCGGTCTACGATCTGGCCTGGAACGACTCCGTCACCTACGGCCAGGTGCACCACCAGGGCGAAGTGGAACACTCGAAATACAACTTCGAGCACGCCGACGCCGCCATGCTCCTCGGCTTCTTCAACTCCTGCGAGGCCGAGTGCAGGCGGCTCTGCGAACTGGGCCTGCCCTGGCCAGCCTACGACTACTGCCTGCGCTGCTCGCACACCTTCAACATGCTCCAGGCCCGGGGGGCCATCTCCATCACCGAGCGCACAGGCTACATCGCCCGCGTGCGCGCCCTGGCCTCCGCCCTGGCGAGGCTCTACGCCGCCCAGCGCGCCGAAATGGGCCACCCCCTCCTGCAACGCTAAAGGACGCCAGACATGCCATCCTTCCTGTTGGAAATCGGCTTCGAGGAAATGCCGTCGCGCTTCCTGGCCTCCCTGTGCGCCGAATTGCGCCAGGGCCTGGCCGGACTCCTGGAACAGCACAAGCTCGGCTTCGCAAAGGTGGAAACCTGGGCAACGCCCCGTCGCCTCACCGCCCGGGTCTCGGGGCTTGAGGCCGTGCAGCGCCGCGAGGAGGAGGTGGTCACCGGCCCCCCCGTGCGCGCCGCCTACGACGCATCGGGCAATCCCACAGCGGCCGCCCTCGGGTTCGCGAAGGGCCAGGGGGCCGATTTCGCCGACGTGTTCACCGTGGAAACCCCCAAGGGCCAGTACCTGGCCGTGCGCAAGGCCACCGGCGGGGCCCTGGCCCTGGACCTGCTGCCCGCGGTCTGCCCGGCGGCGCTCAAGGCCCTGAACTTCCCCAAGAAGATGCACTGGGGGAGCCTCGACTACACTTTCGGCAGGCCCATCCGCTGGATCGTGGCCCTGCTGGACGACCAGGTGGCGTCCTTCGAGGTGGCCCAGGTGGCCTCGGGCCGGGCCACGCGCGGACACCGGGTGTTGGGCCCCGGCCCCTGGGAGCTGGGTTCCGCGGACGACTATTTCTCCGTGCTGGCCGAAAAGGGCAGGGTGGTGCTGGACGCCAAGGCCCGGCGCGTCTCCATCCTGGAGCAGTGCGAGAGGGCCGCCCGGGCCGTGGGCGGCAAGCCCGTGGTCAACGATCGCCTGCTGGAGGAGGTCTGCGGCCTTGTGGAGCGCCCCTTGGTGATCCTGGGCAATTTCGACCCGCGCTACCTGGAGTTGCCCCGCGAGGTGCTGCTCACCAGCATGGAGAGCCATCAGAAAAGCTTCGGCGTGGAGGACGCCTCAGGGAAACTCCTGCCCCACTTCCTGACCACCTCGGGCATCGAGCCCACCGACGTTGCCCTGGTGCGCAAGGGCTGGGAGCGCGTGCTCAAGGCCCGCCTGGAGGACGCCCGTTTCTTCTGGGAGACCGATCTGGAGTCCAGCCTGGACGCATGGCTGGCGAAGCTCGAAAACGTGACATTCCTGGCCCCCCTGGGCTCCATGGGGGCCAAGAGCCGTCGCGTGGAGACCCTCTGCGCCTGGCTGGCCGCGCATCTGGCCCCGGAAATGGCCGCCAGCCTGCCCCGGGCGGGCCGCATCTGCAAGGCAGACCTCGTGTCCGAGATGGTGGGCGAGTTCGCCGACCTCCAGGGCGTGATGGGGGGGATCTACGCCCGACGCAAAGGCGAGAAGGAGGCCGTGGCCAGGGCCGTGGCCGGGCAGTATCTGCCGCTTGGCCCCGAGAGCCCCGTGCCCGCCGACCTGGGCGGCGCGCTCCTGGCCGTGGCCGACAAGATGGACACCCTGGCCGGATGCTTCGGCCTGGACATGATCCCCACCGGCGCGGCCGATCCCTACGCCCTGCGCCGCCAGACCCTGGGCGTGTGCCGCATCCTGGTGGAGCACGGCCTGCGCCTGGACCTGGGCGAACTGGCCCGGGCCGCCTTCGCGGACTACAAGGGAGTGACCTGGAAGCTCGATCCGGAGGAGGCCCGCACGAAGCTCGTGGAGTTCTTCGGGTCGCGCCTGAAGGCCTGGCTCCTGGGACGCGGCGTGCGGCCCCAGGTGGCCGAGGCGGCCCTGGGTGCGGGCTTCACCGATCCCTGGGCGCTGGAGGCCCGCACGGCGGCCCTGACGCGCTTCAGCGGGTCCGAGGGCTTCGACCAGGCGGTGCTGGCCTTCAAGCGCGCGGCCAACATCATCCGCAAGCAGGCCTCCAGCGTGGAGCTCACGGGCCATGCGGACAAGTCCCTGCTGACGGAACCCGCCGAACTTGCCCTGGCCGAGGCCCTGGAAGCCACGGCGACCCGTTTCGAGACCCTGTGGGCCGAGGACGACTTCGACGCCCTCTTCGGGCTTCTGGGCGAACTGCGCCCCAGCGTGGACGCCTTCTTCGACAACGTGATGGTGATGTGCGAGGACGAGGGCCAGCGGCGCGCCCGGCTCAACCTCCTGCGCTCCCTGGTGGACCGCCTGGGCAGGCTGGCCGACTTCTCGGCCCTGCAGGTCTAGCGGCAAATTGTCCGGTGTTCCGGAGAAAACGACGGATATCGCTTGACATGCGTCGTGCTCCGGCCTATTGAATCCGTCTTTGAAATTGAAGCGAGGAGGGAAATCCCTTGGCCAATCATAAGTCCGCGCTGAAGAGGCACCGTCAGAGCCTGATCGCCCGTGCCCGCAACCGCGCCATGAAGACCCGTGTGAAGAACGCCATCAAGGCCGTGCGCGAGGCCGTGGAGTCCAAGGACACCGCCGCCGCCCAGGACGCCCTGCGGGCCGCCACCGCCGTGCTCGACGGCGCCGCCTCCAAGCAGATCATCCACTGGAAGACCGCCGCACGCAAGGTTTCCCGGCTGAATCTGGCCGTGAACAAGCTCGCGGTCTAGTCCGGACTGACGGAGCGTTCCCGAGCCCGCCGGCGTGGCCGCGCGGGCTCTTTCCTTTTGCCTCTCGCCTTTCGCGTCGCACCCTGTCGGCTTGCGCCGCCGGGCGCGGGCCGTTTCGGGCGTGCCCGGCGCGGGGCAGGCATCCCGTCAGGCCGGGCGATCCAGCTGCGCCGGAGGCGGAGTGTTTCCAATCGTTGACCCCGCGCGGCTTTCCGGGCATCCCAAAGGCATGGCCTCTTCCCGCACCAAGAAACGCGTCCCGGTTCTCGAAACGGCCGCTCCGGCCGAGCTTTCCGTCGCCTCCCGCGAATCCGCCGTGGCCCGGGAGCCCGGCAGGCTCGATCAGGTCTGGACCGCGCTCCTGGCCGATCGACCCGTGGCCCGGTCCAGGATCCAGGAGTGGATCAAGGCGGGGCTGGCCCGCGTGGACGGCCAGACCGTCACGCGTCCCTCCCACAAGCTGGGCGGCGGAGAGGCCCTGGCCCTGGACATCCCGGAAGCGCGCGACACGCCGGCGCCCGAGCAGGGGGGGCTGCACGTGCTCTACCGGGACGCCCACCTCCTGGTGCTGGACAAGCCCCCCGGCCTCACCGTGCACCCGGCCCCCAGCTGCCCCGAAGGCACGCTGGTCAACCGGCTGCTGCACCACTATCCGGAGCTTGCGCGCATCGAGGGGCAGCGCCCGGGCATCGTCCACCGCATCGACAAGGACACTTCGGGGCTGCTGGCCGTGGCCCTCCACGAGGCCGCGCGCCTGCGCCTTTCCGAGGCCTTCGCCGGGCGCGAGGTCTCCAAGACCTACCTGGCCCTGGTGCACGGCAGGCCCGCCCGGGACGTGGGCTCTTCCGACGCCCCCATCGGGCGCGACCCCTCCCACAAGACGCGCATGAGCGTGCAGCGCGGGGGCCGCGAGGCTCACAGCCGCTGGCGCGTGGCCTGGAGCGCCCCCTCGGGCTGCGCGAGCCTGCTGGAGGTGGAGATCGCCACCGGACGCACGCACCAGATCCGCGTGCACCTGGCCCACGCGGGGCATCCCCTGCTGGGCGACGCCGTGTACGCCTCGCGCGAGCAGGCCGAGCTGAAGCGCTCCGACCCGCTGCTGCACAAGCTGGCCGCGCGCCAGATGCTCCACGCCTGGAAGCTGGGCCTGCCGCATCCTGCTTACGGGGCCGGGGCTGGGGAAGGGGATGAGGGCGTCCCGGAGCGTCTCGATCTCGTCTGTCCGCCGCCCCGGGACTTTTCGCGCGTGCTGCTCCACCTCGACCGCCGCTGCCAGCGCGTGGGCGTGGTGGGGCTGCCGGGCTCGGGCAAGAGCGCGCTGCTTTCCGCCTTTGCGGCCCGGGGCATGCCCGTGTGGAGCGCCGACCGCTGCGTGGCCGAACTCTACGAGCCGGGACGCGACGGCACGAATCTCCTGCGCTCCCGCTTCGGAGAGCGCTTCGTGCCCGAGGCCCGGGGCGCAGTGGACAAGGCCGCGCTCCTGGCCGCCATGCGAGCCTCCGAGAACCTGCGCCGCGAGGTGATGGAGCTGCTCTATCCCGTGGTGCGCGGCCGCCTGGAGGACTTCTGGAGCGGGCACGCCCGGGCGCGCGCTGCCTTCGCCGAAGTTCCCATGCTCCTTGAGGCCGGCTGGACCGGAACAGGGGCCGTGGACCAGGTGGTCGGGGTGGACTGCCCGGACGAGATCCGCCATCAACGCCTGCGCGAAAAGCGCGGCTGGGACGACGCCCTGTCCGCCCAGGTGGACTCCTGGCAGTGGCCCCGGGAGACGAAGCTCGCGGCCTGCGCCTTCGTGGTGGAGAACGCCTCGGACCTTGCCGCCGTGGACCGCGCCGCCGCCCGTCTGCTGGCCGAACTGGCGGCGCTTCGACGCGTCCGGGCCGCCTCCCTTCTTGCCTGGATGCTCGCGAAGGGGTATCGATCCTAGATGATGACGGCTCCCGATCCTTTCGTGCCGGCTCCGCGTCGCACCCAGGAGCGTGGCGCGTGATCCCCCTCAAGGACAACATCCCGCGCATCCGCGCGCCGCTGGTTGTCTGGACGATCTTTTTCCTGAACACGGCGGTGTTCGTGGCGGAGCTCTTCCTCACGGAGCGCGGCCAGGCCCTGCTCTTCAACCTGCACGGGGCCGTGCCGCTGCGCTTCACCAGCCCGGAGCTGGCCCTGGCCATGGGCTATCCCCACGGCGCATGGTCCACGGCCTTCACCTACATGTTCCTGCACGGCGGCTGGATGCATTTTCTCCTGAACATGTGGGTGTTCTGGGTCTTCGCGGACAACGTGGAGGACGCCCTGGGCCACCGGCGCTTCGCCCTGTTCTATCTTCTCTCTGGGCTGGCCGCCCTGGCGCTGCATGTGGCCTTCAACGTGGACTCGCGCATGCCCGTGGTGGGGGCGTCCGGGGCCATCGCCGGGGTGATGGGGGGGTATTTCCGGCTCTTTCCCCACGCGCGCGTCATCGTGCTCATCCCCATCATCTTCATCCCGTGGATCGTGGAGGTGCCCGCCACGCTCTTTCTGGGGCTTTGGTTTCTCATCCAGGTCTGGTCCGGGCTTGCGGAGTCCGGGGCCGGAGTGGACGGGCAGTCCGTGGCCTGGTGGGCCCACGCCGGGGGCTTCGCCTTCGGCATGTTCCTCGTGAGCATCCTGTCCAAACGGGATTGCCGCTACTGCTACCTGCCCGAGAGCCGCGCCTACCGCCGGGAGTGACACCCTTCCGCCGTTCTGGACATCGCGGGCGTCCGCGCGTATCCATCCCGATTGGCCCGCGCTGGCCAAGGCGTCCCACCCAACAACGAGGCTTCCATGCTCAGTATAGAAAACCTGCACGTGAAGATCGGCGACCGGGAGGTGCTCAAGGGCATCGACCTGGAAATCAAGGAAAACGAGACCTTCATCCTCTTCGGACCCAACGGTTCCGGCAAGACCACCCTGCTCATGACCCTCATGGGCTTCGGCAACTATACCATCACCGAAGGGCGCATCATGTTCCGGGGGCACGACATCACCCACGCCCCCATCCACGAGCGCGCCAAGCTGGGCATCGGCATGTCCTTCCAGCGCCCGCCCACCATCCACGGCCTCAAGCTGCGCCACCTGGTCTCCATGACCGCCCAGGGCAGGCCCGTGGCCGTGGACGCCCTGGCGCGCCGCGTGAACATGGACACCTTCCTGGACCGCGATGTCAACGCGGGCTTCTCCGGCGGCGAGATCAAGCGCTCGGAGCTGCTCCAGCTCATGGCCCAGCAGCCCCACATGGTGCTTTTCGACGAGCCCGAGTCCGGCGTGGACCTGGAGAACATGAAGCTCATCGGCAACACCGTGCGCGAGCTTCTGGGCGGCGAATGCGCCATGGGCACCGAACGCAGCCTGCGCATGGCCAAATGCGGTCGCCACGTGGCCGGCCTGATCATCACGCACACGGGCTACATCCTCGAATACATCAACGCCGACAGAGGGCAGGTGATGTACGAAGGCAAGCTCTGCTGCGAATCCAACCCCCGCGACATCCTCGACCACGTCAGCCGCTTCGGCTACCAGGAATGCCTGCGCTGCCTGGCCTGATACGGAGTTTTCCATGAAGCCCATCGACCTTTCGCAGTTCGACTTCGCCGCCCCCGCCCCGGGACAGATCGCCGACCTCAACAGCCTCGACGAGGCCGACAAGCACCAGCTCCTCATGGCGGGCGTGGATGTGGCCGCCAGCGCCGTCAGCGGCACCTACATGCACATGGACCACGGAGCGGTGCACTGCAAGAGCAAGCGCCCCGGCGTGGAAATCCTGGACATCAAGACCGCCATGGCCAAGTACGACGGTCTCAAGGAATACATGTGGACCCTTGTCGACAAGGACAAGGACGATTTCACCCGCAAGGCCGCCAGCGACCTCCACGGCGGATACTTCATCCGTACCGAGAAGGGCGCGAAGATCACGGAGCCCGTGCAGTCCTGCCTGTTCATCAAGGGCGACATGACCGGACAGGCCGTGCACAACATCATCGTTGTCGAGGAAGACTCGGAGCTGCACATCATCACCGGATGCTCCGTGGCCCACTCCTCCAAAGGCGCGGCGCACCTGGGCATCTCCGAATTCTTCGTGAAGAAGAACGCCAAGCTCACCTTCACCATGATCCACAACTGGGCCGAGAACACCGTGGTGCGCCCGCGCTCCGCCGGAAAGGTGGAGGAGGGCGGCGTGTTCCTCAACAACTACGTGCTCTTGAAGCCCGTACGCGACCTCCAGATGTACCCCACCGTCACCCTGGCGGGAGAGGGCGCCGTGGCCCGCTTCAACTCCGTGATGGTGGCCCCCGCGGGTTCCCACCTGGACACCGGCAGCCGCATCATTCTGGCCGCGCCCGACACCCGGGGCGAAATGATCGCGCGCACCATCACCACCGGCGGCACCATCATCGCCCGGGGCCACATCGCGGGCAACGCCGTGCCCGCGCGCGGACACCTGGAGTGCAAGGGCCTGATCCTCGGCGGAGGCGTCATCCACGCCATCCCCGAACTGGAAGCCACCGTGGACGGCGTGGAACTCTCCCACGAGGCCGCCGTGGGCAAGATCGCCCAGGAAGAGATCGAATACCTCATGGCGCGCGGCCTCGACGAGGAGGAAGCCACCTCCACCATCGTGCGCGGCTTCCTCAACGTGGACATCATGGGCCTGCCCGAGAAGCTCAAGAAGGTCATCGACGAGACCATCTCCGAATGCGAAAAGGACATGTTCTAGAATCGTTGACCGCCCTCGAACGCAAGGCCGGGCCGGAGCCATGCTCCGGCCCGGCTTTTCTCAAACGGCCACCAGGCTTGAACTTCCCGCCGTGAACTGCTAGCCCCGCCCCACATGCCCGGCTACAAAGGACACATCGCGGGAGCCCTGGCCTCCACCGCCGCCGTCCTCGGCGGAGCGTGGTGGCTGGGCCTCTACAGGCCCGACCCCAAGACCATGGCCCTCATGGCAGCCCTGGCCGTGCTGGGCGCGCTCTTCCCCGACGTGGACACCAGCTCCAAAGGCCGACACCTCTACTACGGCGTCGCCTTGGCCGCCGACGCAGTGCTCATCCTGCGCGAACAGTACCGCTACGCCGCGCTCCTGGGCTTCTGCGCCATCCTCCCGGCCATCGGCTCGCACCGGGGCTGGACGCACACCTGGTGGGCCGGGCTCCTCATCCCCAGCCCCATCCTCGTCGCGCCCATGATGCTCATGGGCATCGCCTGGAAAGCCCTGCTGCCCTTCTACCTCGCCGCCGTCCTGGGATATTATTCTCACCTGCTTCTGGACGGGGAGTTCTGACCCGCGTCAACGCATCGGCCCCGAGCCAAGCTTCAGCGTCGCCGCCAGCAAGCCTCCGGCGGACAGGGATCCGCCCTTGACCCGGTAATTTCTTCTCGGGCTTCCCC
>NZ_JBZVFJ010000145.1:0-8349 GCF_058402725.1 Fundidesulfovibrio sp.
TCCTCTCTGGCCGTCGGAGGCTTCATCCCTCGCTCAAGTCCTCCAATGCGACCAGAGAGGACGACGGCGTACCCGGTGAAGCCCGCGAAGCAATTGCCGGGTCCAGGGGGGGCTCCCCCCTGGCGGGTCCAGGGCGGAGCCCTGGCGGGAGAGGTCTGGAGAGGGCAGCGCCCTCTCCAGCGGGTGCGGGGCGGAGCCCTGGCCGCGCCGCCCCTGCGACCTCAGGGTTCGATGACCAGCAGGCGCGCGTTCTCCGGGTCGAGCACCTGGGCGGCGAGTTTGCGCACGTCTTCGGGGCCCAGTTGGCGCGCCTTGGTCAGCAGTTCGCGCTCGTAGTCGAGCGGCAGTCCGAAGGCCAGGTTTCCGGCGGCCTCGTGGCTGCGGCTCGAAAGGCTCTGGCGGTCCTGGTAGTAGTCTCCTTCCAGGGAGTTCATGGCGCGTTGCAGCAGTTCTCCTGGCAGGGGTCGGGCGGCGATGTCGCGGGCGATGCGGTCGAACCCGTCGAGGGCCTGCTGGCGTTTCTCCGGGGTGGTGCCGATGTAGAAGGCCAGGAAGCCGGTTTCCTGGGCCTGCCAGAGGAAGGCGGTGACGGAATAGCCCAGGCCCTGGTTGTCGCGCAGGTCTTTGAAGAGCAGCCCGCCCTGCCCGGCCAGGGCGGTCTTGAGCAGTTCCAGGGCGGGAGAGTCGGGGCTGTTCCTGCCGGGCACGGGGTAGACGCGCAGGATGTGCGTCTGGTTGCGTCCCGGGAGGTTGAGCGTGATTTGTTTTTCGCCGGTCCAGGCGGGCTTGGTGAAGCCGGGGGGCGCGGCGGGGGGGGACGCGCCCAGGCGTTGGGCCAGGTCGAGGATTTCCTGGCGGTCGAAGACGCCGCAGACGGCCATGGTCCAGGGCAGCGCGCGCTGGGCTTCCCAGTAGGCCCGGGCGTCTTCCGGGGAGAAGGCGGCCACGGTTTCGGGAGCGCCCGCCCGCAGGTAGCCGTAGTGGCTGCCCGGGAAGAGGAAGGGGAAGAGGTGGCGGAAGGCCAGGCTCATGGGCCGGTCCTGGGCCTGGGCGATCTGGGCGAGTTGGAGCTTGGCGGCGCGCTCGATCTCGTCCGGCGCGAAGGCGGGTTCCTGGACGGCTTCCGCCAGGATTTCCAGGACATCCCTGGAGAAGCGCGCGGGGTAGCTGGCGCTCACGGTGAAGCCGTCGCGGCCGGAGACGGCGGCGAGGCTGGCGGCGCGGTCGGCCAGGTCGTCCTCAAGCTGGTGTGTGGAGCGTTTGCGTGTGGAGCGCGTGAGGGCCTTGGCCGTGAGTTCGCCCAGGCCCTGTTGTCCGGGCGCGAGCAGGGCGTCGCCGCCGCGCCAGGAGAGGGCCACGGAGGCGTAGGGCATGGTGGGGTCGGGCAGGAGCACCAGGGCGCGGCCTTGTCCCAGCTCGATCACCTCGACGCCCGCCGGTTTGGCGTCTGGGGCCTTGGCCGCAGCCGGGGCGTGCTTGGGCCATGCGGCGGCCAGGGCGGCTGCGAAGCGTTGGGCTGCTTCCCGGGCCTCGTCCTGGTCCTTGCCGGGCAGGAGCAGCGAGAGGCTGGCGTTGGCGGGGTTGAGGTAGGTGTCGATGAGCCCCTGGAGTTCGGCGGGATCGGTGTTGCGCACGGCGTAGACGGCGTTGGCCTCGCCGGGGTCTCCGAAGCCGAAGAAGTGGTAGTAGGCGAGCTTGCTGGCAAGGCCGGAGAGGGTTTCGCGGGCGCGCAGGAGGGAGTCCTCGATGCCCAGGCGGGCGCGGTCCATTTCCTCAGCGGTGAAATCGGAGGCTTTCAGGGCGGCCAGTTCGGTCACGAGGGCCCGCCAGAATTCGGGGAGCTTGCCGGGGTCCAGGGTGGCGTCCACGGAGAGCATGCCGCCGCGCTCCAGGGTGATGGCCCCCACGTTCACGGAGTCCGCGAGCTGGAGGTCATAGACGAGCTTGCGGTGCAGCCGCGAGGTGCGCCCGCCGCCCAGGATGTCGCAGAGCACTTCCAGGGGGCCGTCCTTGGCGGAGTGCATGCCGGGCACGGCGAAGCTCAGGCGCAGGCTGGCCTTGCCCAGGTCCATGGCGGCGGCGTTGGAGGAGGGTCCGGCGGCGTTGGGGGGCATGTCGGCGGTGGGGGGCGGGAGGGCGTCGCGGTCGTTGGCCTGTTTGCCGAAGAGGCGCGCGGCCTCCTGGTAGACCTCGCGGGCGTCCACGTCGCCCACCACCACCAGGAGCATGCTCTGGGGCTGGTAGAGGCGGCTCACGTAGGCGCGCAGGCTCGCGGGCGTTGCGGCCTGGACGGTCTCGCGCGTGCCGATGATGGGGTGGGCGTAGCCCATGCCCTTCCAGACCTGGGCCTGGCTCATCTGGAAGAGGCGCTGGCCGGGTTCGTCCTGTCCCCGCTCCAGTTCGGCGATCACCACCTTCTTTTCCTGTTCCAGTTCCTCGGGGTTGAAGGCGGCGTTCCAGACCATGTCCTGGAGCACGTCCAGGCCCAGCTTCCAGGCGGCGCAGGGGAGGTTGGCCATGTACTGGGTGTAGTCGAAGCTGGTGGCGGCGTTGGCGTCGCCCCCGGCGGCCTCGATGTCCTGGGCCGCGCCGCCCTTGGGGCGCTTGCCGGTGGAGTTGAAGGCCATGTGTTCGAGGAGGTGGCTCAGGCCTTCCTGGCCGGGGGTTTCGTAGGCGGACCCGGCGCGCACGTAGAGGCGCTGGGCCACCAGGGGGAAGCGGTGGTCCTCCTGGACGAGCACGGCAAGGCCGTTGGGCAGTTTGGCCAGGATGCGGCCGTCGACTACGGGGGGAATGTCCGCGCCAGCGGGCGCCGGGACCGGCGCGGGAGCGGCCGGTGCGGCGGGAGGCGTGGCCGTGTCCGTGGTTTCGGCCGGAGCTTGGGGGGGCGGAGCTTGGGGAGCCGGAGCAGGATCTGGGGCGGTGAGAGCGGGCGCGGCCTGTTCCGGGAGAAGCGGCGTCTCCGGAGCCCGCTGGAGCCGGTCGTGGAGCACGAAGCCTGCGGCCACGGCGACCGCCACGAAAAGCACGACGAAGAGCCTGCGCATCATGGGAACTCCCTGGGGGGACGGGTAGCGGCGCCTTGCCGCCCCATCCCCATATCCCAAAGCCGTCCGCGCCGCCAGGGAATCGACGGACCGCCCGCCCGTCCCGCGCCCGGCCTTGATCATTTTCCGCAGGTCGCGTAGCCTCGCGAGACTCGGAGTCGTCTGTGGCGAATCCATCTCACCCGAGCCGTGCCATGCTGCGATACAAGCCGCCGCTTTCGCGACTGATCAACCTCACGCTCTTTACCGTGGTCACCACGGTGCTCGTGTCCGTGGGCGCGGCGGACTACCTCTCCCAGCGCAACACGCACCTACTCGGCCTGCACGAGGCGGTGGAGTCCACGGCGCGCCAGCTGGCCTCGGCCCTGGCCCTGCCCATCTGGAACTTCCAGGAGGACCTCACCCGCAAGATCGTGGACAACGCCCTGCAGGACCGGGCCGTTGTCTCGGTCGCGGTGCACGATTCGGTCACCGGGAGCGCGGTGGTGGTGCGACGCCGCGACGCCCAGGGCGAGCTGCGGGACGCCTCCGGCGACGAACCGCCCCTGGGCGAAATCCACGTGTTCCAACCCATCACCTACAACGGACGCCTCATCGGCAGCGTGGACATCCACGCCACGGACAGCCACGTGATCGAGACGTTGCGCGGGCTCATGTTCAAGATGCTCCTGGGCATCGTGCTCATGAACCTGCTTGTGGTGGGCCTTTTGCACATCGTGCTGGACCGGCTGGTGGTGCGCCCGCTCAAGGCCGTGGAAAACTACGCCGCGCACGTGAGCTCCAGCGAGGACGCCGACGCCCTGCCGCCGGTGGGCGCGCTGCCGCGCGAGGTGGAGAGCCTCTCGAGCTCCATCGTGGTGATGGTGCGCAAGCTGCGCGAACGCTACGAGGCCCTGGCCGCCTCCCGGCAGGGCCTGGCCGAGGCCGAAAGCCGCTACCGCGACCTCTACGAGAACGCCCTGGCGGGCATCTTCCGCTCCCTGCCCGACGGCCGTCTCATCTCGGCCAACTCGGCCATGGCGCGCATCCTGGGCTACGAGTCGCCCGACGCTCTGGTGGCCTCCATCACCGACCTGGGGTCCCAGATGTACCTGCGCGCCTGCGACCGCGACCGGCTCCTGAACGCCGTGGCCCGGCTGGGCCAGGTCTCCAACTTCCGTTTCCCCTTCCGCCGCGCCGACGGCGACGTGCGCCAGGGCCTGATCCACGTGCGCGCCGCCCAGGACGGGCACGGCCATTTCCTGCACTACGACGGCATCCTGGAGGACATCACCGAGCGCACCCGCGCCGAGGAACGCCTGCTGGCCGCGCACGCCTTCATCCAGAACATCCTGGACTCCATGCCCTCGGTGGTTATCGGCGTGGACGAGGCGTTGCACGTTACCCACTGCAACAAGGGCGCGCTCTCCGCCACGGGCCTGCCCGCAGACGCCCTGCTGGGCAGACGCTTCGACGAGGCCCTGCCGCGCCTGGGCGCGCACCTGGAGGCCGTGCGCACCGCCATGCGCGAGAACAAACCCGTCTCCCTGGACAGCCAAACCTACGAGCAGGACGGCGAACAACGACAGGAAGACGTGCTGGTGTTCCCCGCCTCCACCGGCTCCACGCCCGGGGCGGTGATCCGCTTGGACGACGTGACGGCCAAGACGCGCATGGAAAAGCTCATCCTGCAGACCGAGAAGATGATGTCCCTGGGCGGCCTGGCGGCGGGCATGGCCCACGAGATCAACAATCCCCTGGCCGGGGTGCTCCAGGGCGTGCAGAACATCTCCCGCCGCCTCTCGCCGGACCTTCCGGCCAACAAGGCGGCCGCCGAGAAGGCCGGGTGCCCCCTGGAGGCCGTGCGGCGCTACGTGGAGGACAGGGAAATCCTCGATTTCCTGACGGGCATCCGGGAATCGGGCGAGCGCGCGGCGCGCATCGTGGCCAACATGCTCTCCTTCACGCGGCGCGCCCAGGAGCAGTCCGTCCCCGTGAACCTGGCGGAACTGCTGGACCGCAGCGTGGAACTGGCCTCCACCGACTACGACCTCAAACGCATGTACGACTTCCGCCAGGTGGAGATCGCGCGCGATTACGCCCCCGGCGTGCCCCCCACGCCCTGCGCGCCCATGGAGATCGAACAGGTGGTGGTGAACCTCTTGCGCAACGCGGCCCAGGCGCTCTTCGCGCATCCCCCGGCGGACGGGCAACCGCGCATCCGCCTGAGGCTTCGCCGCGAGGGCGGCCACGCCGTCATCGAGGTGGAGGACAACGGCCCGGGCATCGCCCCAGCCGACCTGGGCAAGGTGTTCGAGCCCTTCTTCACCACGAAGCCCCCGGGCGAGGGCACGGGACTCGGGCTCTCCGTCTCCTACTTCATCATCACGCGCAACCACGGCGGGACCATCCGCGTGGAAAACGCCGAGGGCGGCGGAGCGCGCTTCGTCATCACCCTGCCCCTGGCCAAGGTCGCCGCCAGACAGGGCTGAAATCTCCCAAGGCCCGCCCCAAAGCCAGGCCTGTCCGTGCCGCATCCCTGCCCGGATCGCGCATGCCGGGGCTTGAGGGCGTCCTTCAGCTTCTGGCCATGGGCGCGTCCGGCCCCTCGAAGATCTGTCGCACCTTGGTGAGCGAGAAATCCTTGAGCGAGAGCCCCTCGTTCACCGCGCACACCAGCTTGAGGGGGCTCGCGTAGCGGTTGTCGCGCCAGGAGAAGACGATGGACAGTTCCGCGTCCTGACGCTCGGTGAGACCCGTCACCAGGGGGCGGATGTCCATGGTGCGCGCGCCGCGCTTGGTCACGCTGTACCAGGGGAAGTGTCCGGCAGCCAGGAAGTCCCGCCACTGGGCCACGCGCGTTGCCCGCTCCGCCTCGGGCAGGTGGTAGGCCAGACGGAATTCCTCGGCCACGGGCTGGGCCACCTTCTTGCCCATGCCCAGCGGATCGGTCCGCAGGATCTTGAGTCCCTCGGGCAGCGCGGCCCCGAGCTTTTCCGACACGGCGCCTGGCAGCGCGGGCTCACGCAGGAAGAGCGCGAACCACTCCTCCCGGCTCTCCACGCCCACGGGCAGGGCCCAGCCGAAGGTGATCATGGGCATGGGGTGGAACCCCGCCGAGAACGACGGCTTGAGCCCCGAGCGCCTGAGCGCGCGCTCCAGCACGCTGGCCAGCTCCAGCTGGCTCAGGTATGCCGCCGGGCCGGTCTTGGAGAACCACACGCGGTAGTGGGCCGCGCGCCGCGTGAGCTCCTCGCGCGCCTGGGGCCTGGGGGAGGCCGCGTTCCCGCCGCCCTCCTGCGCACCCGCGGACGCATCCGGGGCGTCCTCCCGGGGCTCTCCGGCAGGTTCCTCGCGGGATTGCTCCATGGAAGCCTTCCACTCGGGCTGGCCCCGGTTGAGCCTTGGGCGCACGCCCGAGGCGTCCTGCTCGTCGCCGCAGAGGGCCGGGCAGGCCCCGCAGCGCACGCAGTCGCCGTAGCGGCAGTCCGGCGTGGCCTTTTCCGCCAGGGCGCGCTCACGCTCGCCCAGCAGGTGGCGCGGGGTGACGCCGCAGCCCAGGTGGTCCCACGGCAGGGGGGCGTCCAGGGGCCGGGCGTCCAGGAAGGCTCCGGCGTCGATGCCGCACTCCCGGAAGGCCTGCTCCCAGGGGGCCAGGTCCAGGTGTTCCACCCAGCTGGAGAACGTCGCGCCCAGGGCGTAGGCGCGCTCCACCGCCGGGGCCAGCTCGCGCCCGCCCCGGGAGAAAACGCCTTCCAGCCAGCTCATGCGGGGCTCGTGCCACTTGAGGGTGATGCGCTTGTAGGGCGCGATGCGCGCCTTGATGAGCCCAAGGCGGCGCTCGGTCTCCTCGCGTCCGATCTGGGCCTCCCACTGGAAGGGGGTGTGGGCCTTGGGCACGAAGGTGGAGACGGCTGCCGTCACCTGGAGGCGCTTGGCCCCGCGCGGGGCGCGCCCGAGAACCTTCACGGCCAGGTCGGCCAGGGCCTCAAGGTCCTCGTCGGTTTCCGTGGGCAGGCCGATCATGAAATAGAGCTTCACCGACTGCCATCCCGCCGCGAAGAGCCGCTCGGCGTGGTCCAGGATGTCGTCTTCCGTGATGCCCTTGTTGATCACGCGGCGCAGCCTCTCGCTGCCCGCCTCGGGGGCCACCGTGGCCCCGGTGCGCCGCAGCTTCGCCATGAGCCCCAGCATGCGCGGCGAGAGCGTGCCCGCGCGCAGGGACGGAAGGCTGATGGCCACCTGATCGGCCAGGCAGCGCTGGGCCGACTGCTCGAAGAGGCTCTCCAGGGCCGAAAAATCCCCTGTGGAGAGCGAAAGGAAGGACAATTCCTCGTAGCCGGAGGCCGCCAGCCCTTCCCCGGCGATGCGCCCGAGTTCCGGCAGGCTGCGCTCGCGCACGGGGCGGTAGATCATGCCC
Organism: Fundidesulfovibrio sp.; assembly: GCF_058402725.1. Lineage (NCBI taxonomy): Bacteria > Pseudomonadati > Thermodesulfobacteriota > Desulfovibrionia > Desulfovibrionales > Desulfovibrionaceae > Fundidesulfovibrio > Fundidesulfovibrio sp. Next base: position 7,447 of record NZ_JBZVFJ010000145.1, read on the forward strand.
GCCTGGCAGAAGCGGCAGCCGCGCGTGCAGCCCCGGGCGATCTCCAGGCTCATGCGGTCGTGCACGGCCTGCCCGCAGGACACGGCGGGCAACAGCGGGAACGGGGCCTGGTCCATGTCGGCCACCACGGCTTTCTCAACGCGCCCGTAGCCTTCCACGAGGGGCTTGGAGCCCTCGAAGAACGCGGGCACGTAGACGCCCCGGACGGCGCGCAGCGCGTGCAAAAGGCCCGGACGGTCAAGCCCCTGGGCCTTGGCGCGGTCGATGGTCTCCAGCACCTCGGGCAGGGCCTCCTCGCCGTCGCCCAGGACCATGGCGTCCACGAAGGGGGCCAGGGGCTCGGCGTTGAAGGCGCAGCCGCCGCCCGCCAGGATCAGCGGATGCTCCGCCCCGCGCTGGTCCGCGCGCAGGGGGATGCCCGCCAGGTCCAGCATGAAGAGCACATTGGTGTAGCACAACTCGTGCGTGATGTGGAACGCCACGGCGTCCAGCGCCGCCAGGGGCGTGTCGGACTCCAGGGTGCACAGGGGCTCGGCGTGCTCGCGCAGCACCTGGGCCGCCTCCCGCGAGGGGGCGTAGACCCGCTCGGCCCAGAGGTGCGGGCGGCGGTTCACGGCCTCGGAGAGGATCTTCTGGCCCAGGTAGCTCATGCCCACCTCGTACATGTCGGGGAAGGCGAGGGCCACGCGGACCGAGACGGAGGCAGGGTCCTTGCGGACCGCGCCCCACTCGGCCCCGGCGAAATGGCTGGGCTTGGGGAGAAGGCGCAGGATGCGTCGCATGGTGGATGGTCGCCGGGAAGGCCCGGCCTTTGTTGAGAGGGTTGGCGTCCCGGGCCTGGACGATCGGCTCGGCGGGCGGCGCGGCGCTGAACTCCCCGGCGCGACGCGCTCCCCGGTGCGG
>NZ_JBZVFJ010000146.1:0-8258 GCF_058402725.1 Fundidesulfovibrio sp.
CGGCGCGCCCCCGCCGGGGGGCGGGGCGCGCGGGAAAGCCTGCCCTCGTTGAGACAGGGCTCGAAAAGTTTGTGTACCTCGCGCATTTCGGCCTCCATCTCGGCGAAGGAGGGCTTCTGCACGGGGTGGCGGGTGATGATGGTCTGGCGCACGGTCATGGCGAACTCGTCCCAGCGGGCCTGGCCCTGCACTTCCGTGAGCAACAGGAAGGCCTCCTTGCGCATTTCGGGATCGAGCAGGTCTTTTTTCTCACCGGCGAAGAAATTCTTCACTTTTTCAACCCATTCCATCGCAGACCTCCATGGGGTCGGGTTCCGGGGCGCGGTTGCGCCCGGTCATTGCGGAGAGGCGTTGCGGCAGTACCGCTGGCACCAGTCGCGGGCGAATTCGGGGGCGCCCTTGCACCCGCCGAGGCCCATCCGCCGGACCTGCTCCGCGTACACTTGCGCGCAGCCTTCCAGGCAGGCCTGCTGGGAGGGCTGGGGCGCGCCGATCACGGAGAGGTAGGCGTCGCAGGTGTTGATGGGCACGCAATCGGTCTGTGGTCCGGCGTCGTACTGGTAGCAAAAGCCCTTGAATTCCGATTCGGTCATGGGGCGCACCGGACCGCAGGCCGCAGCCAGGGCCAAAAGCGCCAGGCACAGGACGATTCGCATGGAGCCTCCAGGGGGGACGCAAAGTCCCACGCCTTGAAAATACATGCTCCGGGACGGAAATCAAGCGGCCGTCGCCGCCCCGGCGGAAGAGCTTGACGCGCACCGCCCGAAGGGCGACTAGGAAGGAGCGCGGCCCGGCCAGGCCGGGCCATTCCCGCGCCCCAGGAGGACCCCATGCCATCTTCCCCCTGCCAGGCCGCCCGCCAGGCTTCCCGCCGGGCCGTCCGCGCGCTCCTGGCCCTGACGCTCGTCGTGGCGGCGGCGCTGGCCCCGCCGTCCGCCCAGGCCCAGCCTGCGCCCGACGGGCGGGCCGAAGCCGTGCTGCGCGCCTCGTGCGCCGCCCTGGCCGGACTTTCGGCCTACAGCTTCACCGCCCAGGTGGACCGCGCCCTGGCCTGGCCCTCGGGCGACAGCGCCCGCGCCTCCCAGGTCGTGAAGGCCCTGGTGGCCAGGCCCGACCGCTTCCGCGTGGAGGTGGCCGGGGACGACCGCGACCAGACCGTGGTCTGCGACGGCAAGACCCTCACCGTGCTGGACGTGGACGCCAACGTCTACGGCGTCGTGGAGGCCCTGGCCTCCATCGACGACACCGTGCGCGACGTGCTGGCGCGCTACGGCCTGCACTCCCCCCTGGCCAACCTGCTCTACAACGACCCCTGCCGGGGCGTGGAGGAGTGGGGCCCCAAGGCGCGCTACCTGGGCCTGCACATGGCCGCAGGCAGGAGCTGCCACCACCTGCTCGTGCTGGGGGAGGACATGAACTGGGAACTCTGGATCGACCAGGAGGACGCCCTGACGCGCAAGCTGGTGGTCACCGACAAGACCCTGCCCGGCTGGCCCCAGTACGAGGCGGTGATCACCTCCTGGAACACCTCGGCCCGGATTCCGGCCAAGGCCTTCGCGTTCGTCCCGCCCAAGGACGCGCGCAAGGTCCCCGTGCTGCCGGTCTCGGAACCGCAACCCGCCAACTAGGAGCGAGCCATGCGTGGAACCATCACATCCGGGTCGGGGCGCGTCCTGTCGTGTCTGCTGGCCTGCCTGCTGGCGGCGGTCCTGGTCGCGGGCGACGCCCTGGCCAGGGGCGGCGGCTTCGGCGGCCGGGGCGGCGGCTTCGATCGTCCGGAGGGGCCTGCCCGGGGGGCCGGTTTCGAGGGAACGCGCGCGCCGCGCGGCAACTTCGACCAGGTGAACCAGCAGAGGAACTTCAACCAGGTCAACGAGGACAGGAACTTCAACCAGGTGAACGTGCAGCGCAACGTCAACGTGAACAACGTCAACCGGCCAGGGCCCTACCCCGGACCAGGCCCGTATCCGCGCCCGCTGCCGCCTCCGCCCCCGCCGGTGGTGCCCGTTCCCGTCCCCGTGCCCGCCTACGGCGGCTGGGGCTACAACTCCGGCTACGGCGCGGGCGTGGCGGCCGGCGTGGCCGCCGGGGCCATGCTCACGCTGCTGCCCGCCACGGCCGTGATGATCGCCAACCAGAACTCGGGGCCGGTCTACCGCGTGGACACCCGCTGCTACCGCGAGGTGATCAGCGGGGGCCAGACGGCCTATCAGCCCATCCCCTGCCCCTGACCGGCAGGGTTTTCGCGCCTTCCCACGGCCCGCCGCGCATTGCGCGGCGGGCCGTCCGCTTTGCGGCGCGGGGAGGGATTTCCGGCAAGCTTGTAACCCTTTCGCTCCCGGATCGCACTTACCCGTCGAGCGCGCTCAAGCACTCGACACGAGAAGGAGCGAACCGATGAAACGCAGAGCCGTCATCCTGGCGTTGCTGGCAGTGTTGACCGCCTCGGCCGCGGCCGCAGGCGACATGGGCCCCCCCCAGGGCGGCCCGGGAGGCCCGGGCATGGCCGGCCACGACCCCTTCAAGGGCATCGTGCGCATGGCCGACGAGTTGAACCTCAGCAAGGAGCAGAAGCGCTCAGTGGCCCTGATACTCAAGGAGAGCCGCGAGAAGGCCCAGGCTCTGCGCGAGTCCATGAAGGCCGCCTGGCGCGCCATGGGCGACGTGATGGCCGCATCGCCCGGCGAAGAGGCCAAGGTGCGCCAGGCCGCCCAGGGTCTGGCCAAGGCCGGGGAGGAACTGGCGGTGTTCACGGGCAAGGTGAAGGCTCGCGTGGACGCCGTGCTCACCCCTGATCAGAAGGCCAGGCTGGCCGAGAAGCGCAAGGAATTCCAGGAGCGCCGCGAACGCGGCCGAAAGTCCCTGGACGAGTGGATCGACGAGAACGCCAAGTCGTAGCCGCCCGCGCGGACACGCTGATAAAGCCCCGGGGGAAGGTTTTCCGCCGGGGCTTCGCCGGTGCGGCCGACCCGCTACCCCGGGTCGCCCACGAAGGCGAAAGCGCCCCAGAAGAAGGGGTCCGGGTGTCCGAAACGGGAGCGCACGGCCTCTTTCTGGCGGAGCATGGCCTGCCGCAGGGCCTCGGAGCGCTTCATGCCCTGGCTTTGGGCCAGCGTGCGGTAGAATTCGCCCATGAGCTCCGCCGACTCGCGGTCCGGCACGGGCCAGAAGCTCATCACCAGGCTCCTGGCCCCGGCCTGGGCGAAGGCCCGGCGCAGCCCGAACACGCCCTCGCCCCCGCGCACGTCGCCCGTTCCGGTGTTGCACCCGGAGAGCACCACCATGCGCGTGTCCTTGAGGTCCAGGGCCAGGGCCCTGGACGCCGTGAGCAGCCCCTGCGGCCCCGCGTTGGCCCCGGCCAGGGCCAGGCCGGAGCGGCCGAGCAAGCCGGGGTCGGCGGCGTCCCCTGGCCGCACAGCGGGCAGGAAGAAACCGTGGGTGGCCACGTGGAGCACTTCCGGCGAGCGCGCTCCGAGCAGGGCCTCCACGTCGGCCTGGACGCCCAGGCGCAGGTCGCAGGCGTCGGGACCGAGCAGGGCCTGGATGGAGCGCACTTCCCGGCGCGTTCCCGGCAGGGGCGAAAACCAGAGATCTTCCACGCCGCGCACCTCGGAAGGGGGCTTGCGGGTCTGGGTTGCTCCGCCGGGGGGCGCGCCGCGGTCGAAATCCGGATCGCCCAGGAGGATCGTCCGGCCGGGCCGGCCGCCGTTGCCGCGCATGCCCAGCAGCTCGCGTCCGCTGGTGAGGTAGGTGAACCCGTGGCGCTCCAGCAGGAAGCGGCCGTCCGGGGCGGCCATGACCTCGAAGGGAGCCAGGCTCAGGGCCGCGTCCGGGGCCACGAAGACCTCCCGCGCCCTGGCCAGGGCCTGGGCCAGGGGGGCATAGGCCGCGTCGTGCAGGCGGCGGCAGGGGCCTCTCCAGCGCGCCTCTCCGCCGCCGGGGCCTGCGGGCTGGATGGTTTCCAGAAACGAGCGCACGGCCCCGTCCACGTTGGCGGCGGGGCCCAGGTCGGCCATGTGGACCTCCGCCCCGGGCAGCAGGACGAAGGCCAGGTAGCGCTGCTCGCCGCCGGGCTGCTCTCCGGGGGCCGGGGGGGCGGCGTTGTGGCGGACCAGCTCCAGCAGGGCCGCTCCCTGGGGGAGCGCGGCGGCCACGGAGCGGGCGTCGGCCGCCTGCATGGTCCTGGCGCGCTGCCAGCCCGCGTTCATGCCCGCCAGACGGACTTCCAGCTCTTCGGCCCTGGCTTTGAGCCCCGCGAGGCGTTTGGCGTCGCGTGGTTCCTCTTCCACGGCGAAAGCCGCGTGGGAGAGCGCGGCGCGCGTGCGGCAGAGCTCCTCGAAGAGCCTGCGGGTGGCCTCGTCGCCTGAGAGCAGCGCCTCCTGGAAGGCCTTCTGCACTTCCAGCACCGCGCCTTTTCGCCGCAGCACGACCCCCAGCGCAGCCTCCCGGGCCTGGGCCGAGCCGGACAGACGCCGCGCCGCGAGGGTCAGGAACTGGTGGAAATCCCTCTCCGAGCGGGCCAGGAAGGCGAGCTTCTGCTGCTCCGAGGTGGAGCCCTTGATGCGCTCGATCAGGGCGATCTGGGCGTTCTGGGCCTCCAGCATCTGCTGGAAGGCCTGCTGGTGGTCGCCCTTGGCGGCGAGCGCGCGTCCCAGGGCCATGAGGGCCTCGGCAGTGTGCGGGTGTTCCGGCTCCAGGGCCTGGCGGGCGCAGTCCACGGCGGCCCTGGCCGCCGTTTCGGCGGCGTCCAGGGCGTTCTGGTCCAGGTAGAGACCGCTCAGGACGGTGAGGGTCAGGGCCAGGGCGTGCAGGTTGCCCTTGGCCTCGCGGATTTCCAGGGCGCGGGTGAGCAGCGGTTCGGCCAGGGCCGGATGCCCCAGGCGCGCCTGGATTTCGCCCAGGTTGTGCAGCGAGGTGGAGAGCACCAGGCTGTCCGCAGGGAGCTTGGCCCTGCGAATGGCCAGGGCGCGTTCGGCGTAGGGCAGGGCCGCCTTGAAGTCTCCCTCCCCGGCGTGGAGCCGGGCCAGCATGCCCAGGCAGGTGGCCGTGCCCAGGCCGTCCGGTCCGTCGGCGCGCTCCATGATCTCCAGCGCCTGTTCCAGGAGCGGGCGGGCCTTGGCGTAGTCGCCGAAGGAGACGTAAAGCCCGCCCTGCATGCTCAGGGCGGCGGCCACGGCGGGGTGGGAGGCCCCGTTGCGCTTGCGCACGGCGTCGTGCAGCCGGGCCGCCAGGGGGATGGCCTCGGCGTAGCGGCCGCTCTCGTTGAGTTCGGTGATGCGCGCCAGCAGGTCGTCGGCCGTGGCGTGCTCGCCTTCTTCCAGGTGCACGCCCTGCCGGGCCTTGCAGGCGCACAGGAGGGCCAGGAGGAGCAGCGCGGCCGCCGCGAGGCGCAAGGCGGCGACGCTCCGGGGCGCGTGGAGGGCGGGCATGGGTTCTCCGGGGTGCGGGCCTCCCGGAAGAGGCCTCCGCATAGGCTAGACTTTGATCTTCTCGTACTGCTCCAAGGCGTTCTGGCGCAGCTTGGTGAGGCGCCTGAGCTCTTCGCGCAGCTTGGTGCGCACGGCGTTATCGTGCTGGAAGGTCACCAGGTCGGTGTTGATCTGGGCCTCGATGCGGTCGGCCTCGGCGGTGATCCTGTTCATGAGATCCCGGGCCTGGTCCTTGAGCTTCTGGAGATTCTCCTGCAGGCGCGTGCCTTCCTCTTCGGACTTGGCGGAGGCGGCTTTCTTGGCTGTGGAAGCGATGTCGGAAATCGTGGACTTCATGGCGGAAATCTGCCTGGAGAACGTGTTCACCGTGCTCTCCGCGTCTCTTCCGGCGCACTGGGCCTGGGCCGGCGCGGCTGCGAGGATCAAAAGTAGCAACAACGGCAAGGCGCGAGCAAAAGACATGAGATCTCCTTGGGTGCAGGTTGATGCGGAGCGTCCCGGCCGGACATCACCGGGGTTGGAGCACTTCCTTGAGCAGTTCCGCGAGGGCTTCGTTGGATTCGTCGCGGGCCAGCAGCTCCTTGAGCAGGCGCACGGCGCGGGCCTTCTGGCCCAGGGCGTCCAGCCCGGCGGCGAGGGCGAAGTCCGCCGTGGCGTCGCCGGGGGGCAGGGCCTTGCGCAGGGCGTCGCAGCGGGCCTCCAGGCGGGAGAGGTCCTTCTTGCCCGTGTCGTCCAGGGGGGCGTCCACCGGAGGGGAGCTTCCGGAGCGCACGGTGATCTGCCCCGCGATCAGCTCGGGCTGGGAATCCAGGAGCGCCGAGCCGCCCACGGGCACCAAGGTCGGCTCCAGGGGGGTGATCGCGGGCGCGAGGGCGGCTCCGGCCGCGTCCGTCCCCCTGGCGCCGCCTTCCTCCACCACCAGCAGGGCCGGACCTCGCCAGGCCTCGGTCTTGCCCGCCTGGAGGAAGCTCAGGCGCAGCGCCGCGCCGGGTTCCAGGGTGATCCTGTCGCCCGGCAGGAGCTTGCGGAAACGTTCGAGACGCGTTTCGGGGGCTCCCTGGCGGGAGAGAAGAACGCCGCCCTCCGCCAGGGCCGCCACGCATGCGGGCCTGGCCGGAGGGGCGGCCCAGGCGGAGGCCGCCGCGAGCAGTGACGCAAGGATCAATGTGAAGAGCCGTTTCATGGAGTCTCCTTGGGTTCTTCCAGTCCCAGCACGGCGAAAACCCTCACGGGCAGGGCCTTGCCCTTCACGGGCAATGTCTCGCTGCGCCCCGTGACAAGGCCTGGGCCGACCGCGCGCGTCACGGATTCGCTGGCCAACACGGTCGCGCCCATGGTCTTGCACAGGCCCTCGATGCGCGAGGCCGTGTTCACGGTGTCGCCGATCACCGTGAACTCCATGCGCGTCGGCGAGCCGATGTTGCCCGCCACGGCATCTCCCGCGTGCAGCCCCACGCCCGCCCGGAAGGCTCCGGAGCCGAGGTCCGGGAAGCGCCGGGCGACCCAGCCGTCCATGCGCCGGGCGGCTTGTTCAAGGTCCAGGGCGGCCGCCACGGCGCGGCGCGCGTGGTCCGCAGCCGGGACGGGGGTGCCGAACACGCCCATTACGGCATCGCCTATGAATTTGTCTATCATGCCGCCGTGGCGCTGCACGGCCTCGCAGGCCAGCTCGAACCAGGCGTTGAGCAGCTCCACGATCTCGGAGGCGGTCAGGCGTTCGGAGAGCGTGGTGAAGCCCCTGATGTCGGAGAAGAGCACCGTGATCTCCACGGGATCGCCACCCAGGCGGGGCTCCGCGCCGTCCTTGAGGATGTGTTCGAGGGCTTCGGCGGAGACGTAGCGGCCGAAGATGCGCCGGACGCGTTCCCGGTCGCGTTCGGTGCGGCGCAGGCGCAGGCTCCCGGCGGCGGCCCAGGCCAGGGCCGGACCGGCCACGGCCCCGGACACGGGGACCAGCCAGCCCGCCAGGAACAGGCCGAACCCCGCGCCCCAGGCGCACGCGGCGGCCAGCAGGCACGCCCCGGCCGCGCGCAGGGGCGAGGAATGCTCCGCCCGCCAGGAAATCCAGGCCAGGAAGGGCAGCCAGCAGGCGACGGCGGCCCAGGCGGGCGGGAGCCTGAGCGGGCCGGACCCGGCCAGTGTCTCCACGATGTTGGCGTGCACTTCCACGCCGGCCATGTCGCGCGAGCCGCCAAAGGGCGAGGCCAGCGAGTAGGGGGTGGGCTGGCGGTCGCCCGAGCCCTCGAAGTCCGCGCCCACCAGAGCCACGCGGCCGCGCACCAGGGCGGCGTCGGCCTCCGAGGGAGGTTCGTCCCCGGCGAAGCGCGCCAGGGAAACCCTGGGGATCGTGCCCGGCGGTCCTGTGAAGTCGATGGGGCGGGCGGCCGACGGGTCGGCGTCCGGGACGTTTCCGGCGCGGGGCTCCAGGCGCGCCGCGCCCAGGGCGGACAGGGTGCGCCAGCCGGGGCCCGCCTGCGCGCCGGGCAGCGCGCGCACGAAGCGGCGCACCACCTTGTCCGGGTCGCGGGGGAAGAAGGTGAGGCCCACGTGGTCGCGCGCCGAGGGCAGGGCCTCCAGGTATTCGGGCGCGGGCAGGCGCGCCGCGAAGCCTTCCGGCGTGCGCGCCAGCTGTCCGGCCAGGATCACGAACCCCGAGCCCAGGACCCTGAGGAAGGGGAGGTCGTGGTCGAGCAGTGCCTCGGGGGGCGCGTCCAGGGTGGAGAGCCAGTCCGTCGGGGTGGCGGCCAGCAGGGCGTCCAGCGCCACGCAGCGCGCGCCCGCCTGGCGCAGGCGCTCCGCGGCGCGGGCGTAGACCGGCCCCCAGAACAC
>NZ_JBZVFJ010000147.1:0-8061 GCF_058402725.1 Fundidesulfovibrio sp.
GCGGACAGCCGGCGGGGGTTTTCCATTTCCAGGCCAAGCCTCCCGCCGCACCGCAGGCACAGCACGGAGGCAGCCATGCAGACCACAGGCGCTCGCTACATCGTCCAATTCCTGGAAAGCCGGGGCGTGAAAACCGTCGCGGGCATCCCCGGCGGCTCCATCCTGCCGCTCTACGACGCCCTGGCCCAGCGCGGAACCATCCGCCACGTGCTGGCCCGCCACGAGCAGGGCGCGGCCTTCATGGCCCAGGGCATGGCCCGTCTCACGGGGCGACCGGGCGTCTGCCTGGCCACCTCCGGGCCGGGGGCCACCAACCTGGTCACGGCCATCGCCGACGCCCGGCGCGACGGCGTGCCCCTGGTGTGCGTCACCGGCCAGGTGCCCCTCGGCCAGATCGGCACCGAGGCCTTCCAGGAGGTGGACATCGTGGCCGTGGCCGGTCCCCTGACCAAGTACGCCCGCATGGTCCGTTCGGCCCAGGAGTTGCCCGAGGCGCGGGAAGAGGCCTTCGAGGCCGCCGTGAGCGGACGTCCCGGCCCCGTGCTCCTGGACGTTCCCAAGGACGTGCAGACCGGGCGCTTCACGCCTCCGGCCCTGTCGCTGATCCCGGGCGAGCCGCAGGGCAGGCCCGCGCCGTCGCGCTGGGACGTGTCGCGCGCGGCGGCCCTCGTCAACGCCGCACGCCGCCCGGTGCTCCTCCTCGGCGGGGGCGCATCGCGCGGGCGCGCCCCCGAGCTGGCGCGGCGCCTGGCCGAGAAAGCCGCGCTCCCCGTGACCATGACCCTCACCGGCCTGGGCGCGCTCCCCGACGCCCATCCCCTCTGCCTGGGCATGCACGGCATGCACGGCCACGCGCGCGCCAACCGCGCCCTGGACGCCTGCGACCTCCTGCTGGCCGTGGGCAGCCGCTTCGACGACCGGGCCACCGGCAGGCCCGAGACCTTCTGCCCCGGCGCGCGCATCGTCCATGTGAACGTGGACCCTTCGGAGTTTGGCCGGATCAAACGCACCGAGGTTGCCGTGGAGTCCGACGCGGCGCATTTCCTGGAGTCCCTGCTGCCCTTGGGGGAACGCCGCGCGCGCGGCGCCTGGCTGGCCGAGGTGGAGAACCTGGACGACGCCCCGATGCCGCGCCTGCCCGAAGCCCGGCGCGACGAGGCGCGTCCGCCCCGCGAGGCCAGGGCACTGGTGGCCCGGGTGGCGGGGCGCCTGCGCGACGACGCCGTGGTGGTCACCGACGTGGGCCAGCACCAGATGGTGGTGGCCCAGGACTTCCCCTTCCGCAGTCCCGGCCGTTTCCTGACCTCGGGAGGCCTTGGCGTGATGGGCTTCGGGCTCCCGGCGGCCATCGGCGCGGCCCTGGCCGAACCGGGCGCGCAGGTGGTCTGCTTCTCTGGCGACGGCAGCTTCAAGATGAACGTGCAGGAACTGGCAACCCTGGCCGAGACCGGGGCCAACGTGAAGGTGGTGGTGTTGGACAACCGCAGCCTGGGGCTGGTCTCCCAGCAGCAGCGGCTGTTCTACGGCGGCCGCCGGACGGCCTCGCGCTTCGAGGGCGGCACGGATTTCGCGGCCCTGGCCCGCGCCTTCGGCATCGAAGGCGTTTCCCTGGATGCCGAAGGGGACTGGAGCCGCGCCCTGGACGAGGCCCTGTCCCGTCCCGGCCCGGCCCTGGTGCACGCGCGCGTGGACGCCGAGGCCATGGTGTTTCCCATGGTGCCTCCCGGGGCCTCCAACCGTGAGATGCTCACGGAGCGCCCGGATCTGGCCGAAGAGGACGGACGCGTCGAACAGGCGGTTTCGGCCTGACGCAGGCATGGTGGATGCGTGCCGCAAGCCCCTGTCTCCGGCCGGGGCGGCGGCTGTCCGGCACGGTCTGATGGCGCATGACGACGCGGGCGGGGGGGGGCGTGTCCGCGCGTCCACCGGGGCCGCGAGGGCGCGGCTTGGCGAACCGGGGCCGGGCGTGTAGTGAACGCCCATGCATCGCCAAGCTTTCCTCGAACGCATGGAGGGCTACGGTCGGCCGGATCTGGACGCCGTGACGGGCCGCCTCCTGGAGTTGGCAGGCTGCCGCCCCGCCAAGGGGACGCGCGTGCTCGTGAAACCCAACCTGGTGGCCCCGGCCTACACGGGGCTGGCCTGCACCGACCCCGCCGTGGTGCGCGCCGTCTGCCGCTACCTGGTCGACTGCGGGGCGCGCGTCACCGTGGGCGACTCCCCGGCCTTCGGCACCGCGCGCATCGTGGCCAGGGCCTGCGGCCTGGACAAGGCGCTGCAGGGCCTGGGCGCGCCGGTGGTCAACTTCTCCCGTGCCCGGCCCGTGGCGCTCACTCTGGGAGGGCGGGTGATGGCCGCCTCCCAGGCCTTGGACGCGGAGCTCATCGTCAACGTGCCACGCTTCAAGGTGCACGACCAGATGCTGCTCACCCTGGCTGTGAAGAACTTCTTCGGCGCGGTGACGGGGTTCCGCAAGTCCCTGGCGCACCAGACGCACGGAGAGAAGGGCAACCGCTTCGAGAGCATGCTCCTGGACGTGTGCCTGGCCATGCCGCCCTCGGTGAGCCTTGTCGACGGCGTGACGGCCATGCACGTGCGCGGCCCGGCCAAGGGCGAGCCCTTCCAACTGGGCCTCCTGGGCGCGGCGGCCGATCCCGTGGCCCTGGACCAGACGCTCCACGCCGTGCTGGGGCTGCCCCCGGACGCCACGCCCCTGGGGCGCGAGGCGGGCAGGCGCGGCCTGCTGGCGGACGTGGAAACCCCGCTGAGGAACCCCGGGGAGTTCGACGCGCGCGGCTTCGTTCTCCCCGGGAAACTGGCCCCCGTGGCCTTCGACGCCGGACGCTTCGTGCGCGGCAGGCTCAGGAGCCTGTGGCTGCGCCTGACGTGCGGTCGTTCCGGGAGGGCCTCGTGACGGGGCTTTCGCGTGAGCGTCACGTGGTGGCGGGCCGGGTGCAGGGCGTGGGATTCCGGCCCTTCGTCTACCGGCTGGCCCTGGAGTCGGGCGTGACGGGCTTCGTGCGCAACGCCCCCGAGGGTGTGGTCATCGAGGTTCAGGGGACGCCCGAGGCCCTCCAATCCTTCGCAGGTCGCTTCCGCGAGACCCTGCCGCCCCTGGCCCTGGTGGTGGAGCACTCCCGCGCGGGCGTGCCCCCCGTGGAGGGCGAGGAGGGCTTCTCCATCCTGAAAAGCGCCGCCGGGACCGGCCATCACGTGCTCGTGAGCCCTGACATCGCCACCTGCCCGGACTGCCTGGCCGACATGGCCGATCCTGCAGGACGCCGCCGCGACTATCCCTTCACCAACTGCACCAACTGCGGCCCGCGCTACACCATCACCAGAAGCCTCCCCTACGACCGCTCCGTGACCTCCATGGCCTGCTTTCCCCTCTGCGAGGCCTGCCGCGCCGAATACGAAGACCCCCTGGACCGGCGCTTCCACGCCCAGCCCAACGCCTGTCCGGCCTGCGGCCCGCGCCTCTGGCTGGCCGACCGCAAGGGGCGCGCCCTGGCCCAGGGCGGCAAGGCCGTGGACAAGGCGGCCAAGGAACTGGCCCGGGGGGCCGTCCTGGCCCTCAAGGGGCTGGGAGGCTTCCATCTGGCGGCCGACGCCTTCGACCATCAGGCCGTGGCCGAACTGCGCCGACGCAAGCGCAGGCCGAGCAAGCCCCTGGCCGTGATGGTGGCCGATCTGGACGCCCTGCGCGCCCTGGCCGATCCCACGTCGGAGGAGGCGGCGATGCTCCTTGGGCGCGAGCGGCCCATCGTGCTGGTGCGCCTGAGGCCGGGCACGGGGCTCTCGCCGCTGGTCTCGCCCGACACCATGGACCTGGGCGTCATGCTGCCTTACACGCCCCTGCACCACGTGCTCCTGGCGCGCCTTGGGGAGCTGCGCGGCGCGCCAGCCGCCCTGGTGATGACCAGCGGCAACGCCAGCTCCGAGCCCCTCTGCCTGGGCAACCGCGAGGCCCTTGCCCGCCTGGGCGGCATCGCGGACCGCTTCCTGCTGCACGACCGCGACATCCTCGTGCGCACCGACGACTCCGTGGTCCGCTACCTGAAACCCCAAGGCGGGGAGCCCAGGCTCCAGTTCCTGCGCCGGGCCAGGGGCTGGACGCCCAGCCCGGTCTTCCTGGCCTCCAAGGGGCCGAGCGTCCTGGGCGTGGGGCCGGAACTCAAGAACACCGTGTGCGTCACCAAGGACGACCAGGCCTTCCTGAGCCAGCATGTGGGCGACATGGGCAACCTGGAGACGTCCTGTTTCCACAGGGAGGTCATCGACCACCTGTGCGGCATGCTCCAGGTCCGCCCCGAGCTGGTGGTGGCGGACAAACACCCGGACTACCTTTCCTCGCGCTGGGCATTGGAGGAAAGCGGGCTGCCCGCGGCGCGCCTGCAGCACCACTTTGCCCACGTCTTCGCGGCAATGGCCTCCAACCGCCTGGACGAGCCCGTGCTGGGCCTTGCCCTGGACGGCTCGGGCCTGGGCGACGACGGCACGATCTGGGGCGGGGAATTCCTCTTCGTGGACCCGCGCGACCTGACCATGCGCCGCGCGGGGCACTTCGCGCCCATGCGCCTGCCTGGAGGCGAAGCGGCCATCCGCGAGCCGTGGCGCATGGCCGTGGCCTGCCTCCAGGCCGTGGGGCGCGATCCGCTTGCCCTGGGGCTGCCCTGGATCGAGGGGCGAGCACAGGCCGCGTCGCTGGTGTGCGCCATGCTCGAGAAGGGCGTCAACAGTCCCGTGACCACCAGCTGCGGCAGGCTCTTCGACGCGGTGAGCGCCCTGGCCGGGCTGTGCGACCGTGCGGAATACGAAGGCCAGGCGGCCATACGCCTGGAAGCCGCCGCGCCGGGCCTCCCTGAGGGGAGCGCCGAGGGCTACGCATGCCCCTTCCAGGGGGGAGACCCGGGCGTTCTGGACACCCTGGCCCTGTTCGACCAGGCCGTGCGGGATATCCTGGCGGGGGCCGCGGCGGGGCAGGTCTCCCGCCGCTTCCATCTCGGTCTGTGCGCGGGTTTGGCTGAAGGGGCATGGCGTCTGTGCAAAAAACTCGGAACTCGACGCATTGTCTTGAGCGGTGGAGTCTTTCTCAATGCCACTTTGTCCACACTGCTACCGAAGTTGCTTGACGCGAAGGGTCTGATAGTGGATATGCATTATCAAGAGCCGCCCGGGGACGGTTGCATATCCCTCGGCCAAGCGCTTTTCGGCAAGTGGGTTCTCGAGGGGCGTGGAGGAGGCGTGTCCGGGTGATGCCGCATGGGAATCGGATGTCCGATTGGCTTGTTTCTTCGAATGTGCGTTTGAGTGATTGCCGATTTGTGTCATAATTGCTCTGAGTGGGCAAAAATGACTGATTGTGTGGAAAGAAACCGGATGGTTGCGTGTTTTTCGCGGGGCGAACGGAGGGAAACCCTACTTTTCTGCTTGCCTCTTGTTGTTTGTTATATATAGATAAGAGTACGCCGTGTGGCAATGGCTCACGCGGCAGGCGGGCGGTCCGCCGCCTGAGGGCGCTGATCGGGGGGCGAGCCCGTTCGACGCGCGGGGCCTTCGGGTCCTCAGGCGGGCTATGAGTAAGAGAAGCAGTCTGTTTCCGCCTCGGTGATGGCCAGGTGGACGCATCCAGCGGATAGAATCGATTTGATCAAAACGGAGCGCGCCGGGAACCAGCCGGGCGCCACGAGGTAACCATGTACAATGCATTCGACGAGGCCTTGGAGCGCATCAAACGGGCGACGGGCGCCCGCACGCAGGTTGATCTGGCCGCCATTCTGGGCATCCGCCAGTCAAGCATTTCCGACGCGAAAAGGCGTCAGTCCATCCCTGCGGACTGGCTGCTCAAGCTGTATCGCAGCCATGGCCTCAATCCCGACTGGGTTTCCAACGGCGACCAGCCCCAGGTGCTGCGCGAGGGCATGGCCCTCCCTGTGGGCGTGATGGAGCCCGGCGCCGGCTACAACGCCGACAAGCCCAAGTCGCGCACGGTGACCGTGAGTTCCATGACGGGCGTCATCGCCGAGGACGGCTCTTTCCAGGAGCGTCCGGTGGAGATGATCTCCATCCCCGAGCCCTTCGTTTGCCCCGGCCTCACGGTGCTCAAGATGGAGCACCAGAACATGGACCCCCTGCTGCGTCGCGGCGCCTACCTGGGCCTGGGCAAGGAGCAGCGCCAGCTGCGCTCCGGCGAGATCTTCGCGGTGGCCGTGCCCAACGAGGGGCTTGTGATCCGCCGTCTCTTCAACGATTTCGAGAACAACAGGGTCATTCTTCGCAGCGAGAACCCTTCCTACAAGGAAGAATATATTTCGGCTACCGCCCTGGCCGGCAATATCGTGGGGCGCGTCTGCTGGGTGCTCCAGGAACTCTAGACCCTGACGCCTGAAGCTGGTTTCCGGCTTCAGGATGTGACCATTCGTACGGTTTGGCGAACAGGCTGCCGGTGTGTTTCCGGTAGTCTGTTCGCATTTTTACGTATAGGGTTGCTGGGTGTCTTTCGCATGGCTTCGAGGGCGTTCGGCATCTTTGGCAAGACATCCAATGGCATGTGCTTGCTTTTCGGGCTAGCCGATGGTAATATTCTCCTTGGTAATAATCTGTATAGACAACGCCAAGGAGTCTGGTTGATGCCTCTGTGTTCGCACCGCGCCGATACGGGCCAAAAAAGCCGCAAAGGAAGCAAATCCGAGTTCGATCTGGGTTTCGATCGCATCCGGGAAGCCCTCGGCTTCAAATCCCAGGTTCGTCTGGCCGAGATGCTGGGCATCTGCCAGTCGAGCATCTCCGACGCGAGTCGGCGCGGGGTCATCCCCGGCGAATGGGCGCTCAAGCTCTACCAGAAGCACAAGCTGAACCCTCTTTGGGTTTACGACGGGCTTCCGCCCGTGTTCCTGGGGCAAGCGGCCAGGGGCGCGTCCGACACGGCCTTTTCTGGCTCCGCGTCGTTTCTGCTGAACTATCCCGATCGGTCGCTGGTCTATTTCCAGATGCGGGACGCCTCGATGGCCCCGACCATTCCCAAGGACTCCTTCGTGGGTCTCGACACGCGCGAGCGGGGCGAGATGACTGAAGGCCTTTACGGGGTGGACCTGCCCCTGGAGGGGCGCACCGTGCGCGCCGTGCGGTTCGTTCCCGGTCAGGAGGGCGTGGAGCTGCATGCCGAAGACGGCCGTGTGCCCCCCCAGCGCCTCCCTCTTCAGGAAGTGCGCAAGCGTCTGGTGGGACACGTCGTCTGGGTGATGTTCAGCACCTAGAGCCTCGCTCCAAGCCCCGGGCCGGACGGCCCGCGCGGCTCTCCCGCGCCGTCCTGGCATGCTTCGCATGGCCCGGTGCTGCTCCTGGCGTTTGCGACGCGCGTTCGCCCAGGGTGGTCGGCGTTACGACTTCGCAGGCCCTCCCGGCGGTTCACGGTTTGCTTCGGGCGTCCTTGGCAGGCAGGCGCGCCGGACGCGACAACCGGACTGATTTCCGCTAGAATGCCTTCCCGTCTTGCAAGGGAGGATTCATGCCGGACTCCAAGACCACCGTTCCGTCCGTGACCCGCTCCAAGGGAGAGCGCAAGCTTGTGGTGATCACCGCCTACGACGCGGGCCAGGCCGCCCTGGCCGAGGCCGCCGGAGCGGACATCCTGTTGGTGGGCGATTCCCTGGCCATGGTGGTGCTCGGGCATCCCGACACCCTGAGCGTGACCATGGACGAGATGCTCCACCACGTGAAAGCCGTGTCGCGCGGGGCCTCCAAGGCCCTTGTGGTGGCGGACATGCCCTTCATGTCCTACCAGGCCGACGTGGCCGAGGCCGTGCGCAACGCCGGGCGCATGCTCAAGGAAGGCAGGGCCCAGGCAGTGAAAGTGGAAGGCGGAGCGGAGATAGCCCCCCAGGTGCGCGCCATGACGGCTTCGGGCATCCCCGTGGTGGGGCACCTGGGGCTTACCCCCCAGCACGTGGCGGCTTTTGGGGGGTTCCGCGTGCAGGCCCGCTCGGCGTCCGACGCCCGCAGGCTCCTGGACGACGCCCTGGCCGTGGCCCGGGCGGGAGCGTTCGCCCTCGTGCTGGAGTG
>NZ_JBZVFJ010000148.1:0-8045 GCF_058402725.1 Fundidesulfovibrio sp.
GCGCGGCCCAGGATGTCGTAGACCTCCGCGATGAGCTGCATGTCGCCGTATTCGATGCCGTTGTGCACCATCTTCACATAGTGTCCGGCCCCGCCGTTGCCCATCCAGGCCACGCAGGGTTCGTCCCCGCCGGGGCCCGCCTTGGCCGAGATGGCCGTGAGGATGGGCTCCATGAAGGGCCAGGCCTCGGGTTCGCCGCCGGGCATGATGCTCGGGCCGTGGAGCGCGCCCTCTTCGCCGCCGGAGACGCCCACCCCCAGGTAGCGGATGCCCTTGGCGGCCAGCTCCCGGGTGCGGCGCACGGTGTCGGGGAAATGGGAGTTGCCGCCGTCCACGAGGATGTCGCCGGGGGAGAGCAGGGGCACGAATTCCTCGATCACCTGGTCCACGGGCGAACCCGCCTTGACCATGAGGAAGATCTTGCGCGGGCTCGAAAGCATGGCCACGGCCTCGGCCGGATTGAAGGCGGCCTTGATCCCGGCCTTGGCCCCGGCGCGGTCCATGAACTCGCGGGTGGTGGACTCGGTCCGGTTGAAAACGGCCACGGAAAAGCCGCGGCTGGCCATGTTCAGGGCCAGGTTCTGGCCCATGACGGCCAGTCCCACCAGGGCGATGTCGCAGGTGCTCACGATGAGGGCTCCTTTGGGTTGGCGATGCTCCGTTCGTGGTGTGCGCGGCGGCGCTCCAAGGGATCGTTGCGGTGGTCGCGGGCTGCCGGGTCCTGCCGGAGAGAGTCGCCGGACGGCACGGACCGGGCGTCCCGGAGTGATTCGAGCGGTTGGATAGCCATGCACCCCGCCTTGTGGAGTCGATTGACTCTATGTGGCATCAGGGTCTGGTCCGGTCAAGCGTTCTTGGCGTCTTGCGCGCGTCGCGCGCGGGGCAGGCGGCGTCAGGAAAAGCCCGGGGGCGGACGGCCAGGCGCGCCGGGTCTTGAGCGCCGCTGCGCCTTGACAGCCGCCAGGGCAGACGCCAAGGAGAAGACGCCGGGCATCCGGCCGTCGCCACTGCGTGCGCCGGCCCGGCCTTCCGGTCCTCCCTCCCGGGCCACACCGGCCTGCACCGCCTGAAGCAAGGAGCGCGACGATGTCTCACGAAATCCCTGATGTCCCTGGAGATGCACCGCACGTCGGCTGCAACGGGGCGGAATCGCTTGTCGCCACGCTCGTCGGGAGCGGCGTCGAGGTCTGCTTCGCCAATCCGGGGACTTCCGAAATGCATTTCGTCCGCGCCCTGGACCGCATCGAGGGCATGCGGCCGGTACTCTGCCTCTTCGAGGGCGTGGCCACGGGCGCGGCGGACGGCTACGCCCGCATGACGGGCAACCCGGCCTGCACGCTGCTCCACCTCGGGCCGGGCTTCACCAACGGCATGGCCAACATCCACAACGCGCGCCGCGCCCAGTCGCCCATGGTGAACATCGTGGGCGACCACGCCACCAGCCACGAGCGCTACGACGCCCCCCTGAACGCCGACCTGACGGGCTACGCAGAGGCCATCTCCCACTGGGTGCGCCGCTCGCGGAGCCCCCGGACCGTGGCCGCCGACGCCGCCCGCGCCGTGCAGGCTGCCCGCCAGCCGCCCGGACAGACCGCCACCCTGATCCTGCCCGCCGACACGGCCTGGCTCCCGGCGGAGCGTCCATCCCCCAGGCTGGATCCCGCCCCGCCGGGGACAGTCTCCGGGGATGCCGTGGACGCCGCCGCGCGCGCGCTGGCAAGCGGCCGCAGGACCGCCATGCTCCTGCGCGGGAACGTGCTCCACGGCCAGGGACTCGGGCATGCGGCGCGCATCGCCGCCGCCACGGGTTGCGCGCTTTTCTGCGACACCTTCACCCCGCGTCTGCGCTCCGGGGCCGGGTCGCCCGGGGTCACGCCGCTGCCGTACCGTGGCAGGGCCATCCTGGAGCGCCTCGGGGCGTTCGAACACCT
This sequence comes from Fundidesulfovibrio sp., assembly GCF_058402725.1. Classification (NCBI taxonomy): domain Bacteria; kingdom Pseudomonadati; phylum Thermodesulfobacteriota; class Desulfovibrionia; order Desulfovibrionales; family Desulfovibrionaceae; genus Fundidesulfovibrio; species Fundidesulfovibrio sp. The sequence continues at coordinate 1,932 of NZ_JBZVFJ010000148.1, forward strand.
GCTGCTTGTGGGCGCTCGGCCTCCGGTCGCCTTTTTCGCCTACCCGGACCAGGAAGGCTGGCTGACCCCGCCCGGGTGCGCCCTGCTCACGCTCTCCCATCCCCACGAGGACGGCCCGGCGGCCCTGGAGGCCCTGGCAGAAGCCGTCGGAGCGCCCCGGAAGGGCCTGGCCGTGCCCTTCGATCCGCCCGCCCAGCCGCCCCAGGGGCCGCTCACGGCCGAGGGCGTCCTGCGCGTCGTGGCGGCGCTCCTGCCGGAGGAGGCCATCGTGGCCGACGAGGGCATCACCTCCACGCTGCCGCACGTGCCGCTTCTCGGCAGGGCCGCGCCGCACGACTATCTTCCGGTCACGGGCGGCTCCATCGGGAACATCCTGCCCCTGGGCACGGGCGCGGCCATCGCCGCGCCGGATCGCAAGGTGGTCTGCCTGGAGGGCGACGGCAGCGCCATGTACACCCTCCAGGCCCTCTGGACCCAGGCCCGGGAACGGCTCGACGTGGTCACGGTGCTCTACGCCAACAGGTCCTACGCGGTGCTCAACCAGGAATTGGAGCTCGTCCAGGCCGCGTCGGGCGGGGAACGGGCGCGGTCGCTCCTGGACCTGGGCAACCCGGATCTCGACTGGGTCCGGCTGTCCGAGGGCATGGGCGTCCAGGCGGTGCGGGCGCGCACCGTCCGGGAGTTCGCCGATGCCTTCGCGCGGGCGATGAACACCCGCGGGCCGTGCCTCATCGAGGCCGTCATCGGCTAAGCGCACATGCCTGCCGCCCCTGCCAGGCGCGGCAGGGGCGGCAGGAACGGTCCGGGGCGTAGGCCCCGGGCAGGTTCCGGCGAGCCGCCTTATTCGTAGCGGTAGTTGGCGAGTTCCGTGGACATGCGCGCCACGCGCAGTGGGGCCGAGCCCAGCTCCACCACACCCAGGTCGACCGTGGGGAACCAGACGCCCACGAACCCGGAAGAGAAGCTGCCGCTCGAAATCCCAGTATACTGGAACAAGTAGGTGGTCCATGTGTAGCTGGTCTGGCTGACGCCCACGTCCAGGATCTGGGTGTAGTCCTCGTTGGGGAAGAGCACCCCGGTCCTGCTGGTGACGGTGGTGTATGGGCCCCGCATCCAGGTGGTCTCGGTCGACGGCGCGGTGGTGTAGGGTATCACCTCCTGCGCCAAGGGCGTCCCCGGCGCAAGCTGCGCCAGGAAGGTCGCCACGGCGAATCCGATCAGAACACGACATAGCCTGTTCATGGGTTCTCCCTGACCGCCTGGTTGCAAGGTGAAAGCCGCGCTGCGCATCGCCGCATTTTTGTGTGCGTGGCATGTACTTCGTTGGCGATCAATTATGTGCTGCATAGGGTAATCGGCGCGCCGCATCAATAGGGAAGAGGCGCAAATGCCCGCCCGGCGATTCGCCCTGGACGCGGCGGCCTTCCGTGACCATACTTCCCCCATGCCGCGCACGCCCGTTCCCCAGCCGCATTTTTTGCCCATGTCCCGCGCCGAGATGGACCGCCTCGGCTGGGACGCCCTCGACGTGCTCCTGGTCACGGGAGACGCCTATGTGGACCACCCTTCCTTCGGGGCGGCGCTTCTCGGGCGCTGGCTCACGGCCCACGGCTTCCGCACGGGCATCGCGGCCCAGCCCCGCTGGGACGACCCGGGCGCCGTGGCGGCCATGGGCCGTCCGCGCCTCTTCGCGGGCGTCACGGCCGGGGCCCTGGACTCCATGCTCGCCCACTACACCGCCTTCCGCCGCAAGCGCTCCGAGGACGCCTACACCCCGGGGGGCAAGGCAGGGGCGCGGCCCAACAGGGCCTCCATCGTCTACGCCAATCTCGTGCGCCGGGCCTTTCCGGGGCTTCCCGTGGTGCTGGGCGGCATCGAGGCCTCCCTGCGCCGCGCCAGCCACTACGATTTCTGGTCCGACTCCCTGCGCCGCTCCATCGTCCTGGACGCCAAGGCCGACGCCGTGCTCTACGGCATGGCTGAACACTCCCTGCTGGCCCTGGCCGAGGCCCTGGAGCAGGGCGAGGACATTGCCGCCGCACTCTGGGACATCCCCGGCGCGGCCTTCGCCGTGCCCGGCTCCGCAAACCTGGAGGACGCCCTCGAGCTGCCCTCCCACGAGGCCATCGAGGCCGATCCGGCCCAGCTGGTGAAGGCCACGCTCCTCCTGGAGCGCCACGTGCACCAGAACCGGAGCGCGGCGTTCCAGCGCAGCGGGGAGCGCGCCGTGGTCCTCACCGCGCCGGGCGAGGGCCTGGAGGGCGAGGCCCTGGACGCCCTGCACGCCCTGCCGTTCACCCGCAGCGCGCACCCCGCCTACGGCGAGCCCGTCCCGGCCGAGGCCATGATGGCCGGGAGCCTGAACATCCACCGGGGTTGCGCGGGGGGGTGCTCGTTCTGCACCCTGGCCCTGCACCAGGGGCGGCGCATCCGCTCCCGGAGCGCGCGCTCCGTGCTGGAGGAGGCCCGCGCCCTGGCCGGAACCAAAGGATTCAACGGCAGCGTGAGCGACGTGGGCGGCCCCAGCGCCAACATGTGGGGCGCGGCCTGCACGGGCGACATGGCCTCCTGCACGCGCTCAAGCTGCCTGACACCCAGGCCCTGCCGCCATTTCAGCGCCCGGCAGAGGGATTTCGTGTCGCTTCTGCGCAGCGTTTCCGCCGTGCCAGGGGTGCGCCACGTGCGCGTGGCCAGCGGCTGGCGCATGGACCTGGGACTGGCCGACCCCGAAGCCCTGGGGGCCATGGTGCGGGAGTTCACCGGAGGCCAGGCCAAGGTGGCCCCGGAGCACCGCGCGGGCCACGTGCTCAGGCTCATGCGCAAGCCCGCCTTCGAGACCTTCGAGCGCTTCCTGAAGCTCTTCGAGCGCGAGTCCGCGCGAGCGGGCAAGGAGCAGTACGTGGTGCCCTACCTCATGAGCGCCTTCCCCGGCTGCACCGGGCGCGACATGCAGGAGCTGGCCGCCTGGCTGGGCGGACGCGGCTGGAAACCCGACCAGGTGCAATGCTTCATCCCCCTGCCAGGCACGGCGGCGGCGGCCATGTACTACGCGGGGGTGGACCTGGAAGGCAGGCCCATCCCCGTGGCCCGTGGCGACGCCGAGCGCCGAGCCCAGCACGACATCCTTGCAGGGCAGGGCAGGGCGGAGCCCGGTGCGCGCCGGGAGACCCCCCGCAAGCCCGCCGGAGCGGCCAGGAAGGGCGGCCCCAGGGGCGATGCCCCGGCAAGCCCCGGCGGCAGGTCTCCGGGACGTACGGGACGCGGTTCCGGGCGCTCCTCCGGACGCGGCCGCAAGGGCTGAGGGGCCCCGGGTGGCTCTTTCGTGCGGCGAACCCTGTGCGGGCGTCCCTGTTTGGGACGAAGCGCGGAGTTTCGACTTGCGGCTGTCCCAGGAGGCCCCGGCGATTGCGGCCGGGGGCGATTCCCGCTAGGCCGTGCTGTCGCCGCGCGCTCAGACGCGGGACAAACGACGCGCAGGAGGTCCCGCATGTCCCAGGAGTCCGAACCGATCCAGCCGGCCGCCGCGCCGGGGAATCCCGACGCCGAGGCGGTTCTTTGCGGCGCTGCCGCTGCCGTGGTGTTGGCCTCCTACGCCTGGGACGCCCTGACGGGCGGGGGGCTCGCCGCCTCGCGCTACGGGACGGCCGCCCTGGCCATGCTCCTGCTGGCCTTCGGCCACGCGAGCGCCCTCATGCTGGAGCACGCCACCGGGAGGGACAGCCTGCGGCGCTTCTTTCTGGCGTGGAGCGTGCGCGTCTTCCCGCTCCATGCGGCCGCCCTGGCCGCATGGGCCGCTCTGGAAGGCCGGATGCCTGACGCCTGGGCCTGGGCGGGGCTGCGCTCCCCGTTCTGGATCGTGCAGGCCCTCGTCCCCTGCGCGGCGCTGGCTCCGGTGTTCCAGGCGCTGCGCGGCCGCTTCGGGCAGGAGGGCTTTGCCGGGGGGCTCCTGCTGGGCACGGCCCTGGTCAACGCCGTGGCCTGGCAGCTGCCCGAGGCCTGGAGGGGCGTGGCCTTCTCCGACCTCTTCGCCTTCCGGGGCGTGGTGCTGGGGCAGTTGACCGTCTTCGCGGCCGGGATGCTCCTGCCGGAGCTGGCCCGGCGCATGGCGCGCCCGGGCGCTTCGGCGCGCGGCGTCACCCCGACGAGGCGGGTGCAGGCCCTGGCGGCCTACGTGGTGATCCTCTTCCTCCTGGGTGAGCGCAAGGGCGGCTTCTCCGACATGCTGGGCGCGGCGGGCATCTTCCTGTTTTCCATGGCCTTCGCCGCCGCGCTGCTGGCAGGGCGCGCGGGCTTTCCCGCGCCCCGCGCCCTGGCGGCCCTGGGCCGGGGGGCGCTGGCCCTCTGCCTCTTCGTGCCGCTCGCGTTCCAGGCTCTCCCTGCGCTGGGAGTGGTCCCAGGTTCCACGCAAGGCGCGCTCGCGGCCGCCGTGGCGCTGCTGGCCTGCCTCTCCCTGTGCCTGCCTGCCGGGCGAGGGCTGGAGCGGCTGGCCCGGGCGACGGGCATGCCCGGCAACGTCCCTGGATAGGAACGACAACTTTCGCGTTGCCTTTCCGTGCTGAAGTGGTAGGAGTGTACAGGACTCGCGTCCCGACGCCATCCTTCCAAGCCACCGCAACACCAGGAGAAAGCGCATGCGCCCCACGAATTCCCTTCCGGTCCTGAGCGACGCATCGGGTGAGGTTGTCGGTTCCATCGCGGCCCGGCCCGGGCTGGTCACCGATCTGGGCGTCATCGCCCGCGTGGACGTGGGCGGCCTGGTGGCCGTGGACGGGGCGGGCGTCACGGCGCTCTTGCGCGGGGCGATGCCCTGGGTGTTGGAGCAGGAGGCCCGGCGCTGGGGTTTCGTGAACCAGGAGGCCTTGACAACCGCCATGGCGGTCTGATTTCCCGCTTCAGCAGTCTCGCAAGCGAGGAAATCCATGAACCTGTTCAAGCGATCAACGGGCTGGCTGGTCACGCTGGTGGCCGTCGGCTGCATCTGGCCTCTGGGCGACGGCGGGGCAGAGGTCCCTTCGGACAAGAACCTGGCTGCCGCGCCGGGCGAGGAGATTGCCACCTTCGCGGGCGGCTGCTTCTGGTGCGTGGAGTCCGATTTCGAGAAGATACCGGGCGTTACGCGTGTGGTCTCGGGCTATTCGGGCGGCCGGGAGGAGAACCCCACCTACAAGCAGGTCTCCTCCGGAAGCACCGGGCATCTGGAGGCGGTGCAGGTCTACTTCGACCCCTCCAAGGTCCGCTACGAGGAACTTCTGGAGCACTTCTGGCGGCACGTGGACCCCACCGACGCCGGAGGCCAGTTCGTGGACCGCGGCATGCAATACCGCTCGGCCGTGTTCACCCGGGGCGAGGCCCAGCACAAGGCCGCCCTGGCCTCCCGCGACCGCCTGGCGGCCTCGGGGGTGTTCGGCCAGAGGCCCATCGTCACGGAAATCAGGCCCTTCGAGACCTTCCATCCGGCCGAGGACTACCACCAGGACTACTCCCGCAACAACCCGGCGCGCTACTCCCAGTACCGCGCCGGGTCCGGTCGCGACCAGTTCCTGGGCAGAACCTGGGCCGGGCGTCCCGCCGCGTGCCCCGTGACGCAGGCCGCGCAACCCGGAGCGAAGCCCTCTCCAGGGGCCTCCTTCGTGAAGCCCTCGGACGAGGAACTCAAGCGCACCCTCACGCCCCTGCAGTACAAGGTGACCCAGCACGAGGGCACCGAGCCGCCCTTCAACAACGAATACAACGCCAACAAACGCCCCGGCCTCTATGTGGACGTGGTCTCGGGCGAGCCGCTCTTCGCCTCGGCGCACAAGTACGACTCCGGCACCGGCTGGCCCAGCTTCTGGCAGCCGCTGACCCCGGACGCCGTGACGCTCAGGGAGGACCGCTCGCTCTTCAGCACCCGCGTGGAGGTGCGCTCGAAGCTGGCAGACTCCCACCTGGGCCACGTCTTCGACGACGGTCCGCAGCCCACGGGCAAGCGCTATTGCATGAATTCCGCGGCCCTGCGCTTCGTGCCTGCGGAGGAACTGGAGGCCCAGGGCTACGGGGAGTACCGGAAGCTGTTCCCTTAGCAGCCTGTTAATGGGATGGACCCGCCCCCCTTGGAGGCATACGACCTCCGGG
>NZ_JBZVFJ010000149.1:0-8013 GCF_058402725.1 Fundidesulfovibrio sp.
AGTGGGCCACATTCTCCCGGGAAGCCAACAGGGGGCTGCACGGCAAGGGCCGCTTCGAGTTGACCTGCGGCCTCTGCGGACCCGACGCAGGCCCCGTGTCCGCCCGAGTCTCCGGCCGGCTCGTGCGCGACAGCCAGGGCAGGCCCTCCTGGGTGGAGGGGGCCGTGCGCCTGTACCGCGAGGACGACGACGGCCCGGAGGCCCTGGCCCGCAGCGAGCGCCGCGCCAAGGAGCTGGCCAAGAACATCGTGGCCGTGGTGGGGCACGACATCCGCTCACCCCTCATAGGCGTCATCGGCATGCTCCAGCTGCTGCGCAAATCCGGCCTCGATCCGCGCCAGGAGGAATACGCCACCGCCGCCTCCGAGGCCTGCGAGCGCATCCTGGAGATGGCCAAGAACATCCTCGATTTCGCACGCATCGACTCGGGCAAGGACGAGCTGCGCCTGGCCCCCGCCGACGTGCCCGCCGTGGTGGACTCCGTGGTGGCGCTGCACCGGGAGCAGGCCAGGCGCTCTTCCATCGCCCTGGTGGTGGAGGTGGACCCGGGTTTTCCCCGGATAGTGCTCACCGACGAGATCAAGCTGCGCCAGATCCTGGGCAACCTGGTGTCCAACGCCGTGAAGTTCGCTCCCGGGGGCGCGGTCCATGTGTCGCTCTCCCACGCGCCGCTGGGGCGCGGGCGCGTGGCCGCCCTGCTGGAAGTGGCCGACACGGGGCCGGGATTCGACATCGCCAAGGCCGGGATGCTCTTCGACCAGTTCGCCCAACTCTGCCGCGACCCCTCCAATGGCCGCCACGGCGCGGGCCTGGGCCTGGCCATCGTCAAGGCCCTGGCGGACCTCTTCGGCGGCTCGGTCTGCGCCAGTTCCGAAGAGGGTGCGGGGGCCACGTTCCACATGGCCCTGCCCATGCTCGTGCTTTCCGGCGACAGCTGCCTGATGGGCTGAGCCCCGCCGACGCGAAAAAGGCCGCAACGCGTGGCGTCGCGGCCTTTCGCCGTTCGACAATCCCGGAAGACCGGATCTGCGTGAGCCGTTCGCGGGCGGCCAAGCCCCCACGGCAGCGTCAGCCGCACCCCCGGCCCCGGACGGGGTTATTCCTTTTCCGGGGCGTTGATCACCAACTGCTTCACCGAACCCGGGTCGAACTGGTAGCGGGCGGTCTTCACCCAGAAGAACTTGCCCTCCATCTCGCGGATGGTCCAGAAGTCGAAGTCGTAGTCCTCGGCGCGGTCGCCGTATTCGTTGAGGGCCATCCAGCCGCTGGCGCCGTAGAAGCGCTGGGCCGTGGCCGTAACGGCCTTGCGCAGCGTGGAGGCGTCGTCGCCCGAGGCCAGGCCCGTGAAGGCCAGGAGCCACACGATGTCGTAGGCCACCACGGCCTGGGTGTCCACGAAGGCCTGGATGCGGTCTTCGATGCGCTTTTCCACCTCGGAGTAGAGGGCGGTTCCGGTCTCGCCCAGGCGTGCGAAGGCCATGCGCACCTTGGCGGCGAAGCGGGCCACGCCCTGATCCTGCACGATGCCGCCGCGCAGGGCCGAGTCGTCGCAGCCGTACCAGCGGGGCTCGTCGAGCCCGGCCAGCTTGGCGGCCTCGCGCAGGATGCCTGCGGTCTGCGCGCCCCTGGCGGCCACCACCACGGCCAGCTTCTTCTTGTCCTTCACGTTCTTGTCGATCTGTGCCTTGAGGTCGGCCACGTAGGCGGCGAACTGGGTCACCTCGGGCCGGAAGCGCACGCCGGGCACCACCTGGCCGCCCTGGTTGGCGAACTGGCCCTTGATGTGCGTGACCAGCTCGTCGCCGTACATGTCGCCCTCCCAGATGGGAATGATGTGCGTGGCCCCTTCGTGGTTGCCCAGCACGGCCAGGGCCTCGGCCTGGAAGGCGTCGGAGGGCGAGAAGCGCAGCAGGGCGTCGTCGGGCTTGGAGAGGTAGGGCCCGGCGCTGCCCTGGGAGAGCAGCAGCAGGCCGTTCTTGTCGGCGAAGGGCAGGGTCTGGTCCACCTCGTTGTCGGTGTAGGGGCCGATGACCGCGCGCGCCCCCGAGGCGGCCAGGAACTTGAGGCGCTCCAGGGCCTTGGCCGGGCTGGACTCGGTGTCCTCGATGAGCACGTTGATGCGGTCGGCCGAGCCGTTCCCGGCCAGGTAGTCGTTCACGTCGGCCACGGCCAGCTCGATGGCCGCGCGCGAGGCCGCGCCCAGGGAGGCCTGCGCGCCGGTGAGCGGCAGGAGCGCGCCCACGGTGAGCCGCACCGCAGGGACCTTGGACACGGCGACGGGAACGCCGCCCTTGACCGGCCTGGCCGGGGGGGCCGGCTTTCCCTTCGCGGGGGCCTCGGGCGCGCCGGGCATGGGCGCGGCTGGAACCTGGCCAGCCTGCTGCTCCAGGGCGATGGGTTCGCCGGGCTTGGGCGTCTTGGCCGGGGGCGCGGGCTTGCGCGCGGGCTTGGCGGGCGCGGCGGGAGGCTGCTGCGCGGCGGAGGGGTCGTCCTGGGCCTGAACGGCGAGGGCCGGAATAAATGTGAGCATGCAGAGAACGAGAACGGCCGCAAGGCCACGAATGCGCATCAAATCGCCTCCTACGTTGGAAATGCCCTGGCCCCCAGGAAGTCCAGGACGACGAAATAGAGATCCAGGGGGCAGACCTTGACGTCCACCTCGGCGCAGTGGGGCAGGTCCGAGTCCGCCACCACGCTGAGCGCCTCGAAAAGGCTGGGGAGGCGGCCCGCTCCGAACATCTCCTCGATGCCGGAGGCCAGAAGCTTCAGATCCTCCGGGGCGTCCCCGGAGAGTTCCACTGAGGAGTCCTCCCCGAAGTTCATCTCGAAGTGCTCCAGATAGCTGGCGGCCAGGTCCTGCATGCCAAGCTCCCCTAACGGATCATAGTCCGGGACGCCCGAAAAGAAAACGCCAAAACGAGGCAGTTTCCTATTTGCCGATGCAGAACCCGTCGAACACCGCCCGCAGGACCTCGTCCGGGGCGATCTCCCCCGTCACCGCGCCCAGGTGGCCGCAGGCCGTCTCCAGGCGCACGCCCAGGAGGTCCGGCGGCACGCCGGCGGCAAGGTCTGCCGTGAGGGCCGAAAGCTCCTCCTGGGCCAGGGACAGGAGCGCGCGTTCGCGGTCGCTGGGCGCTGGTTCGCAGGACTCGGCGGGTTCGCTTGCGCCCAGGATGCGCTCGCGCAGGCGCGCGCAGAGCGATTCCAGGCCTTGCCCCGTGCGGGCCGACACGCGCAGCGCCTCGAAACCGGCCCGCGCCAGTGCCCGGGCGGGGTCGTCCGGCGGCGGGGGCAGGTCGGACTTGTTCAGCACGGCCAGCACCCGGGCAGGGTCCAGGACGAGGTCCGCGTCCTCTCCGGCGGGAGCCCCTGGCAGGCGGCGGAGCACGTCTTCGTCCAGGGGGCGCGAGCCGTCCACCACCAGAAGCGTCAGCGCCGCCTCCCGGGCCAGGGCCAGGCCCCGGGCCAGGCCCTCGCGCTCCACGGGGTCCGGGCAGTCGCGCAGCCCTGCGGTGTCGACCAGGCGCACGGGCAGGCCGTCCAGGACGATCTGCTCCTCCAGGAAGTCCCGCGTGGTGCCCGCGCGCTCGCTCACCAGGGCGCGTTCGCGGCCCACCAGGGCGTTGAGCAGGCTGGACTTGCCCGCGTTCACCGGCCCGGCCAGCACGGCCGCCGCGCCCTCGCGGAAGGGGCGCGCCCGCTCGTGGGCGGCCAGGAGCGCCCGGATGCCCCCCATCACCTCGTCCAGGCGGGCCTGGAAGGCCTGGGGGTCCAGACACTCCACCTCGTCCTCCGGGAAGTCCACGGCCAGGCAGATCTCGACGCGCGAGGCCTCCAGGAGTTCGCGCAGTGCGCGCACCCTGCGGCCCATGAGCCCCTCCAGACGGTCCAGGGCCAGGCGCGCGCCCTCGGGGGAGTCGGCGGCCACCAGCTCGGCCACGGCCTGGGCCTGGCTCAGGTCCATGCGCCCGTTGAGGTAGGCGCGCAGGGTGTATTCCCCGGGCCGGGCGTGGCGAGCGCCCAGGGCCACGGCGGCGTCCAGCACGGCGCGCAGCACGGCGGGCGAGCCGTGGCAGTGGAACTCGGCCACGTCCTCCCCGGTGTAGGAGCCCGGGCCTGGCATGAAGGCGGCCAGCACGTCGTCCAGGGGACGGCCCGAGGGGTCGTGGAGCCTGCCGTGGTGCAGACGGTAGGGCTTGAAGCCCCGGAAGTCCGGGCGCGCGGAGCGAAAGAGCGTCCGGGCCACGTCCAGCGCCCGGGGTCCGCTCAGGCGCACGATGCCCACGCCGCCCCGGCCCGGGGCCGTGACGACGGCGGCGATGGTCTCCCCGCCGGAGGAGACGGCGGGTCCGGCGGGAGAAGCCGGAGACGTGCCTGACGCGCCGGAGGGGGCCGCCCCGGAGGCGGCCTGAAAGGATCTGTCCTGCATGATTGCCTATTTGCTGGTGTGTTCGAACACGCCGTCCCAGCCCTGGGGCGGAGGATTGTCCCGGAGGGCGCGGCAGCGATCGATGTAGAGGTCGCGCAGTCCGGCGGGGGTGGTTCCGCCCAGGGACTCGAAGCGCGCCAGGGCCTCGTCCAAGCGCCCGGCGCGGTAGGACGCCAGGGCCTCGTGCCAGGCAGCCAGTTCGGCGGGGTCCGCCTGGCGGTGCACTGTGAACACGGTCACCGGCTCGTGCTTGCCCTTGACGCGCACGCGGTCCGCCTCGCGCCAGGCGAAGTCGTCCCCGGCGGCCTCGCGCACGGCCTGGGAGGCCAGGATGTCCACGTGGTAATACTTGGTGAGCCCCTCCAGGCGCGAGCAGAGGTTCACGTTGTCGCCGATGAGGGTGTAGTCGAAGAGGTCCTGGGAGCCGAAGTTGCCCACGCGCACCAGGCCCCGGTTGAGCCCCACGCCCATGTGCAGCTCGAAGCCGTACTTGGCCAGGAACTCCGTATTGAGGCGCCCAAGCTCCTCGAACATCTCCAGGGCGGCCTCCACGGCGCGGCGCGGGTGCTCCGGCACGTCCAGGGGGGCGTTCCAGAAGGCCATGATGGCGTCGCCGATGAACTTGTCCAGGGTGCCCGCGCTGTCGGTGATGATGCGCGTCATGGGCGTGAGGTAGGCGTGGAGCAGCTCCACCACCTCGGTGGGGCTGAGCTTTTCGCTCATGGTGGTGAAGCCGCGCACGTCGGAGAAGAGGATGGTCACATCCTTCTCTTCCCCCGTGAGCTTGAGCTTGTCGGGGTTCTCCACGATCTCGTCCACCACCTTGGAGGAGAGGTACTGGGAGAAAGCCGACTTGATGAAGCGCTTCTGGTTCTCCTCCAGAAGGAACTTGAGGAACGTGAGCAGCGTGAAGCACCCCACCAGCGCCAGAAGCGGCGACAGGGGCGAGAGATAGATCTTGAGCGACTCCATGGCCCAGCGCGACCCCGCCCACAGCGCCCCGGCTGCCGCGAGGCTGAGAAGCCCCGCCCAGAGCGAACGCGTGAACACCAGCTGGAGCGTGATGCCCAGCCCGAACACCGCCAGGAGCACCAGCTCCAGGTACCACGCGTCCACGGGGCGGCGCAGGTAGGAATCGGAGAGCACCATGTCCGCCACCGTGGCGTGCACCTCCACGCCGGGGGTGGACTGGTCCAGGGGGGTGGCGCGCACGTCCTCCAGACCCCGCGCGCTGGTGCCCACGAAGACCACGCGCCCGCGCAGCAGGTCCGCGTCGGCGCGCCCGGCCATCACGTCCGAGGCCGAGACGTAGGGATAGGTCCTGGCCTTGCCCCGGTAGTCCACCAGCAGGCGGCCGTGGCGGTCCAGGGGGACGGAGCGCCTGCCAAGAGCTCCCAGGTCCAGGTGCATGGCGATGTTCTGGCCGCCGTAGCCGTCCGGGGCCAGGGCGAGCACGGCCCCCCGGCCTCCGAAGGCGCGCATGAGCGTGGCGGCCGAGAGACTCGGGTAGGTCTGGCCCTTCCAGGAGATGGCCATGGGCGCCCAGCGCACGATGTTGTCGCGGTCGGGGAAGGAGTTGAAAAACCCGGCCCAGCCTCCGGAGGCCGCCAGCTCCGGCAGGGGGCACACCGCGCCCAGGGCCCCGGAGATCAGCGGCGGCGCGTCGCCCATGCCCGGGGCGCGGCGCAGGGCCACGCGCGCGGGGGGCAGGCGGCAGGCGCTCATGCGGTCGGCGTGGTCCTTGGCCTCGAAGACGAAAAAGTAGCCCAGCACATAGGGCCCCTGCGCCAGATTGTCGGCCAGGAGGCGGTCGTTGTCCCGCAGGGCGTCGGGCAGGCCCGTGAAGTCCACGTCCAGGCCCAGGGCGGCCAATTCCTCGCGGATGCGCCGGGGGGAGGTCTGGTCGGCCTCGGAGAACACGATGTCCATGCCTACGGCCAGCACGCCGTACTCCTGCAGCCTTCCCAGCAGCAGGGCGATCTTGTAGCGCGGCCAGGGCCACTGGCCCACCTCGGAGAGCGATTTCTCGTCCAGGTCCACCACGGCCACGCGGTCCGAGGGTTTGGGGGGCTCCCGGTGGGAGAGGAGCACGTCGTAGATCTTGTAGTCCATGAAGGCCAGCCAGTCCGGCTGGCTCCAGTGGAGCAGGGTGACGGCCGCCGTGACGGCCAGGCCGGACAGAAAGAGGGCCAGCCAGCGCCGCTGCCCCGCCTTGCCCCTGAAAAGGCTCGCCTTGCCCTTCTTCCCGCGCCCCACGGCACTTCCCTCCCGGCGTGAAATCGAGTATGGGCCTGCGTTAGGCGGGCGCTCCCCTCAAGAAACCGCGCCGCCCGCCGATGAACGAGCGTGGACCACCTATCGCCGCCGACGCCGCGCCCCGGGCGCATGATGGCACGTCCCGGCCTGGAGGGCAAACGCCTCCTCCTGGCCGCGCTGGCGGGCTATCTGCTGTGCGTCTGGCAAGCCCTGTGCGTGGCCCCGCCCTGGCCCGCCCTCTCCCAGCCCCGGCGGCCCGACCTGCTGGACATGGCCGGGCCGGGGGCAAACCCCGCCCTGGCCCGCAAGCTGTCCCTGGAGCAGTTCAGCGCCTGTCCGCTCACGCCCGGCGAGGTGCGCGCGGCCATCCAGTGGGCCAGCGTGCGCCTTCCCGTGGACTTTTCCGCCCAGCACCCCGACGATCCCGACGCCTGGAGCCGCATGGCGGCCCTGAGCCTGTGGGGCAAGTCGCGCGCGGTGCAAAGGCCCACGCCCACCTACACCCTTTCCTGCGTGATCCCCGTGCCGCGCCCGGCCGCCCGCACGGGCCTTCAGGGACCGCCCGGACACCTGGCCGCCCGCTTCGAGTCCGGCCCGGGGGGCGCGGCCTCCGTGGGGCACACCTCTTCGGCGGGCACCAGCTACGGCACCTTCCAGATCGCCTCCGGCACGCCCACCTACGCCAATTTCATGCGCTTCCTCCAGGAACGCGCGCCCGACCTCCACGCCCGCCTCTCCGGGCGCGGACCGGCCAACACGGGGGGAACGGCGGGCACCGTGCCCGACGAGTGGCGACGCATCGCCACCGAGCACCCCGTGCGCTTCGCGCGCCTGCAGTACGATTTCATCCTCTCCACCCACTACCGCCCGGCGGCCCAGAGCATCCTGGAGCAGACCGGCGTGGACTTCGCGGCGCTCTCCCCGGCCGTGCGCGAGGTGCTGCTCTCCACGGCCGTGCAGCACGGCGCGGGCGGGGCCATCGCCATCTTCGGCCAGGCCATCGAGGCCATCAAGCCGCGCGTGGTGGAAGAGCGCCGCCTCGTGCACTTCGAGAAGGCCCTCATCGAAGAGGTCTACCGCCTGCGCCTGCGCGCCTGGGGCGACGCGCCGCCCTCCGGGCGCGGGGCCATGGCCAGCCGCTACGGCCGGGAGAAGTCCCAGGCCCTGACGCTGTTGGACCGTCACTATTCCGGCACCTAGCAGCCTGTTGAAAAATCCACGCTGGCTGCGTTGCAGGGAACAAGCCAAACCCTCACGTATGTGAAATACGCTGCGGGCTTGGCTTTTTCCCTGCGCCTTGCCAGCGCGTTTTTTGAACAGGCTGCAAG